>NZ_CP136762.1 GCF_032931615.1 Palleronia sp. LCG004 | reverse complement strand
ACTTTCGCGGAGTTGTCGGAGGCGATGTCCATGAAGGTCGACATCTCGTTCTCTCCGTCGCCCCCGCCCGCAAGATCCGACAGCGAGCGGAAGGCGATGAACGGCACATCGTTCGCATAGGCCACCTGGGCCACGGCCGCGCTC
Source organism: Palleronia sp. LCG004 (assembly GCF_032931615.1). Taxonomy (NCBI): domain Bacteria; kingdom Pseudomonadati; phylum Pseudomonadota; class Alphaproteobacteria; order Rhodobacterales; family Roseobacteraceae; genus Palleronia; species Palleronia sp. LCG004. The sequence goes on along the minus strand of NZ_CP136762.1, from coordinate 178,104 downwards.
TCCATGTCGAGAACCCGTGCCTCGAACGTCTCGAAGACGAAGGCCCGGAAATCGGCGTTGTCGACAAAGCGCGCGCCGGACACGCCGGTGCCGCCCACGACGATCTCGGGCGGCTCCGACAGGCAATCCTCCTCCGTCGCGCAGGCGTCGAGCTCGGTCGCGGCCGCCACGTCCTGCGCAACGGCGAGGAAGTCCGGATCCACGTCGAACCAGAACCGCTTTTCGGGCGCGTCGAGCCCGTCGCGCATGACGGAAACGTCGCGGGTGAACATCATGCCGTAATTGGGAAAGCCCGTGCTCATCCAGGGCGGCATCGCGAACGTACCGTCCTCGCCCTCACGTGCGAGCACGCCTTCGAGATACTGCCCCCATTGCTGCGGGACCACGACATCCCCGATGTCGAGGCTCGGGTCCACACCGCCGGCAATGCCTGAGAAGACGATACCCGAAACGTCAAACCGTTCGAGCGCGAGCTGCGTCGTCATCGCCGCGTTGACGATCGAGACGCCCGACAGGAAGAGGACGACATCGCGCCCCTCGAGCGTGCCGGTGATGAACCGGTTGCCGTTGATGATCTCTTCCTCCGCATCGTCGAGCTCCTCCTGCAGGGCGATCCATTCCGGCTCGAACGCGGACATGACCGCGATCCGGGACCCGTCCTGAGCGGCAACCGCCGCAGGTGTCAGAAGAAGAGCAAGAGAGGCCGTGGCGCGATACATGCGGGGATCCTGAAAGGTGTCGTTTTGCGGCAGAGCTTGCCGCCCCCCGCATGGGAGGGCAAGCAAGGCACCGCCTGCCGCGGCAAGATCGGGGGAGAGGATGACCCTCAGCGGTCGGTCTCGATCGCATCTGCCCGCTTTCGCGCCGAACCCTGCATCGAGGCGATGTTTCAAAGCGCGCCGGGTTTCGGGGAATGCGCGCGGAAGACCGTGAGATAGCGGTGCAGCAGGTAGAGATACGGTCGCATCGCAGACGCTACACTGTCCATCGAGCTGTCGTCCTCGCGCCGGGGACACTCCCGGTCGCAGCCGCAATGTATCGCAGGTTATGCAGGCGACCGCCCGGCCCTTGATCTCGCAAACGCCGACGGGCCGCCTGAAACCCTACATCTTCTGCAAACCGGCGAGGATCGTATGCGCCTGCATCGACAGGATGTCGGACGCGGTGGCGGTTACCCGCCCCTCCTCCTCGGCAGCTTCGAGCAACCGCAGATAGTCGCGCAGGCTGTTCCCGGCCAGCGCGTGGAATTGCCGCGCCGCGTTTCCGTCCGCCGTGTCGCCCTGTGCCACATAGCGGTGGGCGGCATCTATGGCGTCCATCAGCTCGTCGCCATCGACGATGTTGTAGTATTCGGTGACGCCCCGCAGGACGCCCGTGGATGAATAGTCCAACCTGTAATGGCCGCGATCGAGACACAGAGCTCCGCAAGTCAGTCCCGTTCCGATCAGGGAGGCCTCCGCCAGGGCGATCTGCTCCGCGGCATCCCGGGGCAGGACGAACCCGGCTTCGACCGACGCGTCGACGGCCGCCCTCACCGCCGACACATAGGCGTCGTGGCTGGGATAGAGGTCTTGCAGCTTGTCCTCGCCGAACGGTTCCCACACGCCGATCGCGCCACAGACCACGCCGTCGGCGCGCGCGGTCGGGACCTCCATGGCGGCCAGTCTGATCCCGCCTTTGGCATTGCCGTCCCCGTCGCGGGCGATGATGTCCCCGGAGCCTTCATCGGCGGCTTCGATCCGCGGCGCGGTCGGCGGCTGAACACCGGTCTCGACCTGCTGCTTGAGATGATGAAGCGCCGCGTTGACGACGTGGGCGAAGGGGGTACGCGGACGCGTCATCGCCTCGCCGGTCGGACCTTCGGGGCCGCAGCCGTCATCCCCGGTCTGCAGGACGCCCAGATCGCGCAGCCGGACCCCGTTGCGGCCGTTGCGCTGGACGATGTCGCCATGCGAGCTTCCGGCGACCCAGTAGGTCTTGCGCATGTCGGTATCCGGCTGGGTCATCGAGATCGGCATGTAATCCGCCTCGGTCTCGCTCAGGACCTTGATGACGGGGATGTCGATATCGTCCCGGATGGGCGCATTCCACACCTGCAGCAGGACACCGTCGTAGATCGGCTGCTTCATGTGAAGGTAATTCAGGTAGCTGCCGTTGAAGATGCCCGACTGGGACATGCCCACGCCGATGATGCTGGTGGGTTTCATGCCGTCCAGTATCTCTGGCACCTCCCACGCCGCCTTCGCGGCCTGCGCGTAGATATCGAAGCTGAGCTCGCTCCGGTCGAACTCGCCGCCCCCCGTCACGTCGAGGGTTCCGTAGCGCTGCGGGCTGAACTGCTTCAGCGACTTGTCGTCGACCGAGATGGAATTGTCCTGGGCGGAAATGCCGACATATGCATAGCCGTCCCTGAGCAACGCCTTCTGCGCCTGAACCCAGAAATATTCGCCGTCGAAACCGTCCGTCACGTTCAGCCATTCGACCACGACGGTGCCGTTGAAATCGGCCTCATCGACGGGCCGACGCACGATCATTCTGGTCTTGTAGGGGATGGCGGCCCGCTCGATTTCCGCAAGACGCTCCGGCAGCTCGATCGGTGGCTCCCGAGGTTCGTCGCGCGGATAGGGAATGTCGTAGGCGTTGGCCTCGCCCTCGACATAGAACTCCTCCTCGACATAGCCGTGGCTGCCGAGGGCGATATCGCTTCGGAAGAACTGATAGTCGTTTTCCGGATCGTCGAAGGGCGCATTCGGCAGGGGGCCTTCGATCGCGGGCACCGGAATGCCATCGGCCGATGCGGCGTTCTGCGCCAGGGCCAGCAAGCCCGTCAGGGACGAAAGGGCCATGCTGGCGGCCAAGGCCGATCCCCGCCGGATGATCGCCTGTCTGGATATGGACATCGTCTGCTCTTCCTCCACGGCGACACGTCCGCGCGACCCACGAAACGTCCGGTGCGCCAATGGGCTTGCGACCATTCGCTCCGGCTCGTGGGATCGGCGAAGGCTCGCCCCATGTCTGATGACTGCAATCGCGAGGTGACCAGTGGCACGGGTCAACGCGGGAAAGTGCCCGGTCTCATCTCCTCCCCAGGACAGATGACGGCGCTGCCGTGTCGCGAGATGCAATCAGCATCGAATAACGTCGACCCGAGGCTTACCCTAGGTTGAGCGCAATCCGGCGTAAAGGCTATGCGGCGCGGGGCACGCATTGCGCAGACCGCCACGGGTGGCAAACCGGGCCGTGCACCGGATCCCCATCGCCAATCCTACGCCACGGACGCGATTTCCCCGCTCTGATTGGTCATTCCAGGCAGAGCCCGCTCGATCCATCCGGGATCGCCGTGTCATGCCCGGCAGCACGTTCGGCAGCCCTGAAAACGCCGACAGGCCCTACCCGGCTGAATGCACCCTGACGGCACCCGTCACCGGATCGCCGCCGCACCGGCACGCCGCATCAGCAGCTTGTCGGCCACGACATACGCCACGATCGCCGCGATGATACCGTTCAGGGGCGGGATCCCGGGAGAGAGGAATGCGACAAGGCACCCGATCCCGTAGCCGGCCAGCCCCGCGATGTTCACGGCCGGAAGCGACTCGATCGCCAGTTTGGGATAGCGTCCGCGATGCTTGTAGAAGAAGTCGGCCATGATGACCCCGCCGATTGGCGGGATGAAGGTTCCCAGCAGCACGAGAAGCGGGATCAGATAGAGGTCGATCCGCATCAGCGCCAGAACCGTGCCGATGACGGCCCCGACCAGCGTCACCATACGTCTGCGGCGCGTGTTGAAGGCGGTGCAGCCGACGGCGGAGAAGTTGTAGATCGTGTTGTCCTGCGTGGTCCACAGGTTCAGGAACAGCATCAGGATTCCCAGAACCGCAAGCCCCTGGATCACCAGCACCTCGACCACGTCGGGTTGCCCGTAGACGAGCGCGCCGAACGCTCCCATCAGGATCATGAGGCCATTGCCCAGAAAGAAGGCCGCCAGCGACGCGCCCACCGCCTGTCCGGGCGTGCGGGCGAAGCGGGTCCAGTTGGTGGCTTGCGTCCCGCCCGACACGAATGTGCCGAAGACCACGGTGATTGCCGTCCCGATGCCGAGCGTCGCGGTGGGCTCGATCGCGCTCATCCCCGAGAAGCCGCCCGCATCCGAGATCGAGATCCCGAGCGATACCACGAGAAGGACCGCCATCAGCGGCACGGCCACCATCGAAAGGACCTCGAGGCCCCGGTAGCCGATATAGGCCGTCCAGCAGAATGCGAGGCCGAAGACGACGATTAGGGCATTCAGAAGGATCGGATTCGCGTCCGGATCGCCGCCGAACAGACGGATCAGCACCACGCCCATGGTCGCCGCTCCCCAGCCATACCAACCGATCTGGGTCAGTCCCAGAACGGTATCGGACAGACGCGCGCCGATCCTGCCGAACCCGAACCGGCTCAGAAGGGCGGTGTTGAGCCCTGTGCGGCACCCGATCAGCCCCAGCACCGCCACATAGGCACCGAGAAGCAGATTGCCGACGAGGATCACCGCGATCAGGTCGGGCCAGACGGGAAAGGCCGCGCCGATCTGCCCGCCCCCGAACATGGTCGCGGTGAAGAAGGTGAAACCCAGCAGTACGAAGGAAAGGGACTTCAGACTGCGCCGCGCTCCCTGCGGGACCTCGCTGAGGGGATAGTCTTGGGCGTCGGGCGTGTCGGTCATCGGTTGCCTCTTTCCACTGTGGGCCTCGTCGATCAGTCTTCGGAGATATCCTCGAGCCAGGTCGCCTCGTTCCCGGGGATCGACAGGAAGCGCTTCATGACATCGCGGCACCCGGCATCGTCGAGCAGGACGACCTCGATGCCCCTGCTTTCCAGAAATTCGCGGTTTCCGTCGAATGTCTCCGCCTCGCCGATGACCACACGCGGAACGCCGAACTGCGCGATCGTCCCCGAACACATCATGCAGGGGCTGAGCGTCGTATAGAGCACCGTGTCGGCATAGCTGCGCTGACGGCCCGCCTTGCGGAAGCAATCCATCTCGCCATGGGCGATCGGATCCCCCTCCTGCACACGGCGGTTATGGCCCCGGCCGATGACCTCGCCGTTCCGGACGAGAACCGCGCCGATGGGCAGCCCCCCCTCCGAAAGGCCCGCCTCGGCCTCTTCCAGGGCAAGCGCCATGAAGCGTTGGTCGTCGGTGTTCGTGTCGCTCATCTGGAGCCCCCTTCAATCTTTGCTGGCGTGGAACAAGCATGCTTGCCAAGCCATCACAATCTCGCCGGGGTCAAAAATTGTGCCGGTGCCCGAAATTTAACCACCGGCAAGCGGATTTGCATGGAGGCTGACGACACCCGATCGCTGCGATGGCAGTCTTTCGCGGCGAAGACGCGCCGGTGATCATGGGGCCCCAGACGACGCTCGCGCGGTCCGCCAAGCCTTGCCGACCCGGACTTGCGTGGACTGCCCCCGGTTGCCGCGCCTCTCCGGATAATCCAGCGCCGCACCTCACATTCGCCGCCGACTGAACGCGGCGCATCATGAGACCGGTCGTCTGCGTGGTGCTGCGAACCTCCGTGAACGATGCTATGTCTCAGACACCACCCCGGCCATTGACCTCAATGCAATCCGGGCAGTCTGCTGGTGGAGACCGGCGTCACCGGATGGAGATCCATCAGCATGTCCACACCGTCGCCCGAAGCCTGGACACCCCGCAGGGACGAGACGGCCGCGGACCGGATCGCCGGTCTCGACCCCGAGAAAGATCACGAGGAGATCGCAAGGCTCCTCTACGCCTACGAATTTTCGTGGGACATCGAGCGCGCGCTCGAATTCGCGCTTTTCCGCACCTATGCGATCCCGTCCATCTCCGACCTTCTCGCCCGAACAGGCGAGTTCGAGGCCCGTCCCCGCAAACGCTACAACGACACCGAACTGATCCTCGCCGAGGCGATCGAGAACGGGCTGGACAGCGACCGTGGCGGGCGGGCCATCGCGCGGATGAACGACATACACGGCCGCTACCGGATCGCGAATGCCGACATGCTCTACGTGCTCTCGACCTTCGTGTGCGAACCGATCCGCTGGCTCGACCGGTTCGGCCGCCGCCCCATGACCGCGCCCGAGCGGCGCGCCTGGTTCCTCTATTATCGGGGATTGGGGCTCCGGATGGGGATCGACGACATCCCGGACAGGCTCGACGAAATGGTCGCCCTGAACGAGGCCCACGAGGCGGAGCGGTTCCGGTTTGCCCGGACCAACCACAGGATCGGTGCGGCGACGCGCGACCTGCTGCTCGGCTTCTACCTGCCGCGTGGCCTGATCCCCATCGGTCGCCCCGTCGTGCATGCATTCCTCGACGCGCCGCTGCGCGATGCAATGGGGTTCCCCCCGGCACCAAGCTGGCTGATCCGGGCGTTGCCGGCCATCTTGCGGCTGCGCGCGAGGCTGCTGCGCCGCCTGCCCGCGCGGCGGCGGCCCCGCAACCTTACACGGCTGCCCCGCCCGACCTATCCCGGGGGCTACGCGATCGAACGGCTCGGCACGTTCCCGTCGCCCGAAGGCGGCGACAGTCCCCGCGACCCGGCCCTTTGACACCGCGTCGGGCGGATCGCTACCGCGCGTCCGGTCTGATCGTCTTGAGGTGGTCCGCGACGCTGATGTTCTGCATCAACTCCGCATCGCGAAGCGGCATCTCCGGGTCCATGTCCGGAATGACCGTCATCGTCCCGTCCGTTTCGAGAATGACCCACTGGACCTCGGCAAGGTGCGTGTAGCCATGCGCACGCAGACGGGCGAACAGCTCGTCCTTCGAGATACGCTCGACGCGCAACGCGTCCTCGACCAGTTCGCCGTCATGGACCAGCAGACGCGGGACCGGCTTCACGACCCAGGCGAGCTTCGGCACCCTGATCACGAGCCACGTCGTGAGCCACTGGCACATCCCGAGCACCGCCATCGCCACGAGCGCATCCGCGATCGAGACATCCTTCAGCAGGATGCCCGACGACAGCAGGCTTCCCATCGCGACCGCGATGATCCAGTCGAAATTGTTCATCTGCGCCGTGGTCCGCTTGCCGAGCAGTCGCGTCAGCAGCACGACGAAGGCAAAGAACACGAGCGCGCCGACGACGACGGACCCGATACGGTTCCAGTCGTTGAACCAGAGGTGGATTGACGGGTCATTCATGGGGGGGGGGGGGAACTCTTTCAAGGATGTCTGTCGACCGGTGAACGGCACGCTAACCGCGCATGACCGGGACAAACATGAGGCAGTTTGTCTGGAAGCAGCCGCGAAGCGGAGGAGCGAAGAAGTCACGGCACCGACCGGGGCAGCCCACCGACGGCCGCGCCGACCATCCCCGCAACGCGGCTCCAGACGACGGGACGTGGCGTGCCGAGGTCTCCCGCCGCCTCCGGCCCGCTCTCGCATCGGGGGAAACGGTCTATCCGGCGGCCTTCCAGATCTCCGGCGTCACGTAGACGACGCTCTCGTCGACGCTGACCATGACATCCCCGTCCTGGATGTTGACCTGCAGCTTCATCGCTCGCCCGGCAAGTGCCGCCAGAGCGGTCGTCTCGGCTTCGGAGACGTGGACGATCTCGAGATTGTCGAACCGGGTGGTGGCGTTCCTGACCTTGTCCCACCATGTCCCGGCAACCCTGCCCCCATACGCATAGACGATCACCTTCCCCGCTTTGCTGCACGATTGCCGGATGATCTTCTCGCCCGGAAGGCCGAGCGCCACCCACACATCGATCTCGCCGCTCAGGCTCTTTTGCCAGATGTCGGGCTCGTCATCCGTCGAGAGGCCCTTGGTCATCTCCAGATGCTCGTGGGCATTCAGGGCGAAGGCCACGATGCGCAGCATCAACCGCTCATCGGTCTCCGACGGATGCTTGGCGACCGTCAGCTTGTGCGTCTCGTAGTAGTCGCGGTCCATGTCGGAGACCGAGAGCTCAATCTTGTGAATGGTAGCCTTCTGCGCCATGACCCGTCCCGAACCTCCAAGGATCGGGCTGCCTACACCGTCGGGTGATCCATGGAAAGCCGCCATGGAACCCCGCGGCACCGGTCGCCCGGAATACGGGGCGGCGCGGTCGGCAGGACCGATCCACCTGCCCCCACTCTCACCGCCGTTGGCCCGCCGGGTTCACCGCCCGAGCAGCGCTTTCCGCACCTCGTCGTCCCACCCCAGGTAGAGTGCATCGCCGTCCCGAATGACCGGGCGCGTCATGACCTTGGGCTGGGCCGAGATCTGCGCCTCCGCCTCCGAATGCTTCAGCCAATCGTTCAGCGCACGATAATCGTTCGACGTCCGGTCAACGAGCCGGTCCCCGAACTCGTCGATCAACTCGGACAGTTCCGCCTCGCTCAGCGGCTCGGCCCGGATGTCGCGAAAAACCACATCGACGCCTTTCGACTCCAACGCCGCGACGGCCTTCCGGCAAACGGGGCAGGTCCTCAGCCCGTAGATCACCATGTCCAAATCTCCTCGATGGATCGGGCGCACTCTCGTCCATCGCGCCCGCGTATACAACGCATGCTCTCATGGCCGGGCCATCCGTCCTGGTCGAACCTCGGCCATGGATGGCAGCTCTCTTCCGACCGGCAATCCCGTTCAGATCGCACCCGAGGCCAGCAAGAGGCTTGCGCAGATCCCGCAACCGGATCATGCGGACACTCGTGACACATTCGCCAGACCGATCCGCACACCTGACCAACCTCGGCTGGTCCCCGCATTTCGAAGACCAGCTCGCGCCGGACGATGCGGGGCTCGAGAAGATGCGCGTCGCCACGATCCATCGCAACAGGCTGACCGCGATGACCGGATCGGGAACCGAAAGGATCTCGCTGCCCGACGGGCTCGGCACGACCGCTTTCGCCGTCGGCGACTGGGTTCTGGTGGAGACCGGGACGATGGGTCTGGTGCGTCGGCTGGAAAGGATTTCCCTCCTGCAGCGGCGAACGGACGGGGAGCGGCCCGATCAGCTGATCGCCGCCAACGTGGATACCGTCTTCATCGTCACCTCCTGCAACGACGATTTCAATCCGGCACGGCTGGAGCGTTACCTGGCCCTCGCAAACGAAGCCGGGACGGTCCCCGTGATCGTCCTGACGAAGATCGACATGGTCGCCGACACGGCCCCGTACCTGCAACACGCGCGTGAGCTTCAACTCGGCCTCGATGTCCTCCCCGTCAACGCGAGGACGCCGGAGGCGATGGAGGCTCTGGCCCCCTGGTGCGGGCCGGGACAGACCGTGGCCCTCGTCGGATCGTCCGGTGTGGGAAAATCGACGCTCCTCAACATGCTGTCGCGCAAGGCCCCCGAAAAGGCGCAGCCGACCGGCCCCGTCCGCGCCTCCGACGACAAGGGACAGCACACCACGACGGCGCGCTCGCTCCATTCGATGGTCGGTGGCGGATGGGTGATCGACACGCCGGGCATGCGGACATTGCAGGTGAGCGACGCCTCCTACGGCCTCGACGTGCTCTTCGCGGAGATCGTCGAACTGGCGCATGATTGCCGGTTCCGGGATTGCACCCACGCCGTGGAGCCGGGCTGCGCGGTTCAGGCCGCGATCGCCGCGGGAACACTCGACCGGGCCCGCTTCGACCGGTGGCGCAAACTGTCCGAGGAAAACCTCTCGAACACAAGGCAGCCGACCGGGCCGCGCGGGAACAAGACGATCAAGACCCGCCGCGGACGGCGCTGACCCGAGACCCGCTACCTTCGAGGGGCCGGGAACAAGCGCCGTGCCGGTGGAATTCCCGCTCGGATCCCGGCCTTACAGACCTGACCGATTGTCCGCCTCACCCGACCGGGACCGTCGTCGCGTGTCCGGGGCCTTCGCGTGGTACAGACGCAGATCGAACGGCTCTGCCGTCAGGGCGCGGTCCGCGCCATCCGCGCCGGCCCTGAGTGCCGATCTGCCGATCCGCCGGCGCAGGCCGCGCGACAGGCCGTCCACCGCGCTCGTCAACAGGCCAACGGCGACGAGAAGGACCAGAACACGGTCCATTCGAAGCTCCGCCACCGCCGCATCGACGAAGAAGCCGAGCGTCATGACCCCCAGAAGCCCCATGACGGCGGTTTCCCGAAGGATGATCTCCCAGCGGTAGAGACAGAGCGCAAGGAACGACCCGAAAAGACGCGGGGCAAGCTCGTAACCCCACAACGACACCCCGCGCGGTGCGTCGCGCCGAAGCTGCGGCAGAAGCGCCAGCCCCTCGCGCCCCGTCAGATGGCCGATGATCGCGCCGTTATGCAGCGCGAGCGCGAGGATCGCCGGCAGCATCGACGGGCCGCAGACCTGGAGGAACAGGTATGCGAGCATGTATTCGGGCAAGGACCGCAGGACCACCAGACCGAGATGCGTGACCGCGGCCCCGACCCGTCCGGAAACCCGCGGGATGACCGGGGCCGCGACGGCGAAGGCGATCGCCCCCGTCAGGACGAGGGCGATCTGCCCGACGACCAGCGTCGCCGCCAGCCCCGGAAGCGCCTGCCCCCACAGCAGCGGCTGCAGCCAGTCCCAGAACGCCGCCAAGCCCTCGCCCTGCCGCAGCGGCGCGGGCACGATATCCTCGGTCAGGAACCGCCAGAGCGCCCCCGATCCCATGGGCGGGCTCCGGACCATCGCGACCGAGACGAACGCCGCCGCGACCCAGAGAGGCGCGAGGCGCAACCGCATCCAGTGCCGCAGGGTCGCGATCATGAGGATATAGAGGAGCAGGATCGCGCTCGCCGCGCCGTAATCCCCGATCTTGAAGAATCCGTCGAGCTGGAAGCCGAGCGTGGGAAGCCCCACGAAGCCCAGCACCGCGCTCGACCGCAGGCCGCATTCGAGGCGATAGGTCGTATAGGTCCACATCCGGCTCCGGATCAGCGGAAGCCTTGCATAGAAGGCGCGCGACAGGCTGTCCGTGCCCGGGGGCAAAGCGGCGAGCGGGCCGCGATCCGCCTCGCTCATCTGTTCGGAAAAGACCTTCGCGAAGATCCCGGCATAGGGCAGCGCGATGGCCAGGACACCCGTCGCGGCACTGATGCCGAGCACCTGCATCAGCAGAAGCGCCCAGAAAAGCTCGTGAACGCTGCGCAGGGCGATGCAGACTGCGCGGACGGGCCGCAAGTCGTAGAACGGAGCGAGCGCGAAGCCCGCGGCACCGCCCACGGCCACGCCGGCGACCGCGAAGGTCAGCGTCAGCCAGAGCGCCCGGCCGATCCGGTCCACCGACCCGAAATCCGGTGCCAGCATGCCGCGCAGCATCCGTTCGAGCACGGCCCAGGGGTCGTGCCCGGCGGGTGCGAGATCCGCGAAGGGCATGCAGATGACGGCGGCGCCGAGGAAGATCGCGACGACCGACCGGCGCGACAGCGTTTCAGGCAGCATAGAGCCGTTCCAGCGCTGCCTCCGACACCTCCTCGGGCGGGGCGTCGAACGCGATCCGTCCACCCCGAAGGCCGATCAGACGCGTCGCGATCGCCCGGGCCTGGGCGACGTCATGAAGCGCGAGGATCACCGCGTCGAACCCCGTTTCGAGCTCCGACAGAAGGCGCATGGCCTGTGTCTCGTCCACGGCCGAGACGGGTTCGTCCGCGACGATCGCCGCGCCGCCCCGGAAAAGCGCGCGAGCCAGCGCCGTGCGCTGCTTCTGCCCGCCCGACAGCCCCTCGACCGCCCGCGATGCCTCCTGCCCGAGGCCCACGCGGTCGAGGATCCCGTCGATCTCGGCACGGTCCCGCGCCCGGATATGGACCAGCGAGGTCAGGTTGTAGACGGCCGACCGGTCGTCGAGCCGCCCCATCAGCACGTTGTGCCGAACCGACAGCTGCGGCACCAGGGCGTGGTCCTGCGGCACCAGCGCGACCCGTCTTCCATCCGCCACCAGCCGGTCGTGAACGGCCCCGAGCAGGGTCGACTTGCCCGCCCCGCTATGCCCCAGCAGGACCACCCGCTCGCCGCGCCCGACCGAAAGCGAAACCCGGCTGAGCACGGTGCGGCTCCCGTAGCCGAGCGTTTCGCCATCGAGGGAGACGAGCGTCAAGTCCGTCACTCGATCAGGTCGAGCGCGCGCGCGGTCTCCTCGATCGGAGCGTAATCCGCGTTCGAGGCCGGGACGAAGCCGCTGCGCGGAAAGGCGGCGAGGATCTCGGGGTCCTCGAGTTCGAGGATCGCGTCGGTCAGCCGTTCGGAGAACCCCTCGCCGAACCGCTCGTCCAGATCTCCGCGGATGGTCCAGTTGTAGTCGGGATAGGGTGGCGTGCGCCAGATCACGGTCGTCGTGTCGATCTCGGGCGCGCCGTCCTCCACCGCCTTGTCGTAGACCGCGTAGTTCAGTGCGCCGACATCCCAGGCACCGCTCGCCACGAGGCGGAGCGTCTGGCTGTGATCGCCGGAAAAGCCCACGCGGGAGAAAAGCTCCCGGGGGGATTGCCCCGTCTCCTCCCGGATCCAGAATTCGGGCATCAGCCGCCCCGAGGTCGAAGTCTGCGCGCCGAAGGTGAACGTCCGGCCCGCGAGGGCATCGGCGGGAAAATCCGGACCGGGCGCGATCCCGGTCGCGGTGTTTGCGATGAAGTAGGTGACGAACGCGCCGTCCTCCACCCCTTGGGCGATGGCGCGCGCGCCCGGTGTCGCGAGGCGCGCCTGAACGCCGGACAACCCGCCGAACCAGGCGAGCTGGATCTGATCGTTGCGGAACGCTGTGACGGCGGCGGGATAACTCTTGACGGAGACGAATGCGACATCGACCGCCAGCTCATCGGCAAGGTACTTCGCCACGGCCGAGAACCGCGTCTCGAGCGCGGTCTCGTCCTCGTCGGGAATGGCTGAGAAATAGAGCGTCTGCGCGTGGGCGGCGGACGCCATCAGCAAGGTCGCGAGAGAGAGGAGCAAGCGGTTTCGGGTCACGATCGGGTCTTTCCGGAATGGTCGGGGCCCTTTCCGGGCCGGATTGCGTGTCCGGCACCGAATAAACGCCCCGGCAGTTCAGGACCAGCCATGTGTTGCGCCAAGCCGGATCGGGACGACGCGACGTCCGCACCCATCCGTCGCGATCGCTCATGGCCAGTCGGATGCCCTTCGCGCTGTCCGCCCCGACGATGCAGCCGGACGTGTCTCGCCTAGACCGGAATGCCGTTCACGGCAGGCTCCCCGTCACGTACTGCGCCTCGCCTTGCGCAAAGCTCCAGTCTTCCTCCCGATTGGTGAAGACCGAGATCAGAAGGTCGTTCGGATCGAGCCCGCATTCCTTTTCGAGATTGTCGGAGAGAAGCTTGTAGACCTTGATCTTCTCGACATGGGTTCTTGGACTGGTGAAGAACTGGATCGAGATCATTCGATCGCTGCGCGTGAAGCCGAGCCCGGTATCGAGGAACACCATGCGGTTGGGCTTGTGCTCGTGCACGATCTGATAGCGATCGGTGTCAGGGACGCCGAAAGCTTCGACCACACAGCTCTGGATGGTGTCCAGAAGGTGCCGAAGCTCCTCGTCCGTGCGTCCTTCGATCATGTCGATGCGTACCAGTGGCATTGCCGAAATCTCCTTTTCAATATGGAATAAACTTCAATTCGACGCCTAACCTTCCGTGTGTCGGAATGGTTTCCCGACAGGGGTCAGGTCTCGACTGACTGCTTGGAAAGACCGCCATCGCTTCGCCGCCCGCCGACGCTCCGGGCATCGGAGGAAAAGTTCGGCCCCGTCCAGCACTCCCCGGAATACGCGCGACCGTGTGGCCGCAAGCCTCTTCCTTGGAACATGGCAATCCCGTCCGGCTCGGACCGACCCGAACCGGGCTCAGGACATCCGAAAACCCGGAATGCGCTCGGGGGACGAAGCCGCCATTCCCGAGCGCTTCGGTCCAAACGGCGCGGCGACAAACGGCTCCTTAACGTCGAGGGCAGTCCGGTCAGGTCTTGCCCAAGGTCTGCGACGGATCCTCGATGTAGCCGTCCACATCCTTGTCCTTGACGGGAACGCCGGTCAGATGGGCGCACTGGAACGCGAGGAACTGGACACCCAGCTTGTGGCGTATTTCGAGCGAGTTGTGCTTGCGGAAATCCACGAGGCCCTGACGCTCCTCCTCACCCATGTGATCGCTGTTGGCGACCTCGCATTCGAGGACCGCCGCGAACCACTCCGACGATCCGACCTCGTGCTTCTGCACGGCCTCGCCCGTATCGCGGATCTCGTTGTGATCGTGGATCGCGTCGCGCGTTTCCTCTTCGGCATCATCCGCGTCCGCGGCACCCGATCCGGTTTCGAGGAGGTCGGGATAGAAGAACCGCTCCTCGGCTTCGGCGTGGGAATCGAGCAACGCCTTCAGACGGCCCCAGATGGCCGCAAGCGCCTCTGTCTCGCTCGGATCGATCTCGCTGATCGCGGCAAAGAGACGACGCTGTTCGGCGTGGTCCTGCAGAATGATTTGAGTGATGTCCATCTGTGCCTCCTGACGTCCTGACACGGCTGCATTCGAAAATGGATCGGAGGCAGCATCCAATATATGCGAACGAAGACTAGGCTTGGCGGCCCTCGCTTCAAGCCTGAGAGGGCACCCCGAGATCCCGGTTGCATCTGCGTCGGACCGCCCGGACCTTCCCGCACTTCGTCGAAGGGGGTCCGCTGCCATACGATCGGCCCCGTGCACGGTGTCGCGGCTGGATCACGAAATTTTCGCTGCGACACCGATCGATTTCGCCCGATGAAGACTGGACTTCCGCCGCGTGCGCTTCGAAGTCACGCGCGACGGGTATGCGTGGCAATCGGTGCAGGGAAGCGAAGAATGGGCATCACGATCCTCGACGGAGGCATGGGGCAGGAGCTCGTCCGACGCGTCGGTCAGGCGACATCGTTGTGGTCGATCAAGGCCCTGCTCGACGACCCGGACCTCGTGCGGGCGGTCCATGACGACTTCTTCGCCGCCGGTGCCGAAGTGGCGACCACGAACAGCTATTCGGTCCTTCCGGACCGGCTCAAGCGGCATGGCCTCGGCGATCGGCTGGAAGAACTGAGCCGGAGCGCCTGCGAAATCGCCTGCCGGTCGCGGGATGCCCATGGAAGCGGGCTGGTGGCCGGATCGCTCGGCCCGCTGGGGTTCTCCTATCAGCCGGACAAGGCGCCCCCGCCCGACGAAGCGGCCGAGATCTATGCGCGTCTGGCACGGTTGCACGACCCATTTGTCGACATCCACCTGCTGGAAACGATGTCATCCCTGGATCAGGCCAGGGGCGCGCTGATGGGCGCGGGGGTCACCGGAAAGCCGGTCTGGCTCGCCTTCAGCGTCGACGATCTGGACGGAGGCCGGCTCCGCTCGGGGGAGCCTCTCGCCAGCGTCGCGGCGCTGATCGACGAATTCCGGCCCGCCTGCGTCCTACTGAACTGTTCACGGCCCGAGGCCATCACCGCCGGCCTGTCGATCCTGAGCGAGATGCCGGGCCCCTTCGGCGCCTATGCGAACGGCTTTACCGGCATCGCGGACGCGTTCGACCATATCGGCGCGACCGTCGATCTGTTGCAGAGCCGCACCGATCTGGGTCCGGCAGCCTATGCCAAGGCCGCCGAGGCATGGGCCGCCGCCGGCGCGACCGTGATCGGCGGCTGCTGCGAGGTCGGTCCCGACCACATCGCCGAACTCGCCAGACGCCTCAAGGCACCCTGACGCCCACGGGCCACCGTCTCGCATGGCCTCGACAGGCACGGCGCGACACCCGGCTCTGCAATGTATGCCCGGGATGTCGGACGATAGCTGACCCCCAACCCGCGAACGCGTCATTCGCCTCGGCCCTGTCTTCGAGGCCACGGCGACCTCCTGCAAGGCGGGCTTTCACGATGCTCCGACGGAGACGCTCACCGGTTCAGCGGTTTCGAAACGCCAGGCGGGCATGCTGATCCGCACCGAGAATCCGCGTCTCGGCCCCTCGGGAAGCCAGAGCGCACCTCCGTGCAGCTCGAAGATGCGGCTCGCCAGCGGCAATCCCAACCCGAGTCCGTCTTCGAAACGCGTCCGTACCGGCCTGCCGGTGCCGAAGACCTCGAGAACCCGGTCACGACGGGAGGCGTCTATGCCTGCCCCGTCATCCGCGATCGTGATCTCGACGGCACCGTCCTCCCCCGGCTCGACCCCGACCGTCGCGCTCTCTCCGCCATGGATGACGAAGTTGGTCAGCAGGCAGGACACGGCCAGCCCCAGACGCGTGGCATCGCAGCGTACCGGAAGGGTCTCGGGCAGACGCGAAAGGTCGCATCGTTTCCCGCGCGCGGCCGCCACCGAGGCGATGCGCCGCTCGGCATCCCGCAGGATGACGGCCAGATCCGCCTGCCCTTCGACGAGCCGCACCGCCCCGCGAAGTTCGGTGAAGTTGAGGATGCTGTCGACGATCCCTGCGAGCAGATCGGCGGACTGGACGATGCCATCCGCGACTTCCTGCTGGGACGGGTCCTCGATTTCGAGCAGCTGGGCGAGACCGTAGATCCCGTTCAGCGGCGTGCGCAGTTCGTGACTGACGAGAAGGAGAAACTCCTCCTGGGCAGTCTCGGCCGCCGCGGCGACCGCTTCCGCCTTGGACCGGCTGGGCTCCAGCGGACGCTCGATGAACCGGACGAGCATATCGCGGAGACGCCGATGCTGGGCGAGTTGCGCTTCGGCAGGCGGAGAAGACGGCTCTGGACCGAGCGCGCAGAGACTGCCGATGGTGAAACCCGAGGACAACGTGATCGGCATCCCGAAATACGTCCTGACCTTGAGGGAGCCCGTCACGACCGGATGGGTCGCCGCCCGCGGATCGGCAAGCGTATCGTGCAGCAGAAGCGGCGCATTGTCGGCCACGGTGAGCGCGCAGAGCGACAATGTCCGTGACGTTCGATCGAGCCCGAGGCCCGGATGGGCCGGAAAGACCTGCTCGTCTGCCGTGACGATGGAAACCAGTCCGCTCGGGAGGTCGTAGATCGCGCGCACGGCATCCGCGATATACTGGAAGAAAGGCTCGTCATGCTCTTGTGCGATGTCGAGGGCCTCGACGGCATCTACCCGTTGCCGCTCGTTGACGGGAATCGGAAACGTTTCTCTTAATTCCATGCGCGTCTCTGCCTATTTCGGCACCATTTTTGTCGGAAAAGCCTAACAAACAGTATTGGTGCCCCCTTCCGGTCGGATTCGCCTTCGCGGCGCGGCAGAGTAATCCGCCCGAAAGCCATGCCGAAAAGGGCCGCGATCATGGCGAGCGGGGCCCCGCCAAGCGGCGGCTGACCGATCCCCCGCATCACCAACCTGCCTGCCGACCTTCGTCGTCAGTGTCGCCAGGTGCCGAGGGCTCTTTCGGATCGATCGCGGCGAGCCGGACGTATCCTCTCGGGTCGAGTTGCGCGGCAAGGCGGCTCAGGACGTCGCTGAGCCTCCAGTCCCTCGTGATCCGGACACTGGCCCGCGTCGGCAGGTCGGGACCGGGCGCGAGCGTGATCCGGGCGAGCTGCCGGGTCTCGCGCAGCCGGAAGGCGTTCCGGAACTCGTCGGGAATGGCGGACGACATGGGCAGGATCGCGTCGATCCGCCCGTGCCGGGTGAGGTTGCCGACGGTTGCCGTCACCTGTTCGCCGACCGACAGATCGAAGAGGTAGGAGGATGGCAGATAAGCCAGCACGTAGGGCTCGCCCCAGTAGAGCGTCAGGATCGGATCGCCGGGATTCATCACTTCGCCCGGGGCCGGGACGACGTCGCCCACCGTTCCCGCGGTCGCCGCCATGTGAATGCCGTCCTGATAGCGCGTCCTCAGGTCCTGCATCGCGTCGCGGGCCTGCCGACGGCGAGATGCGAGGGCCGTGATCTCGTCCGACAGCCCTTCGATCTGCGCGGTGAGCGTGGCGGCGCGGATGTCGGCGTCATGCAACGTGTCGGACAGTGTCTCGCGCCGTCCGGCCGTGACGAGCTGCGATGTCTCGAGATCCTCGAGCGTGCGGCTGCGCTCTCTCAACTCGGAGAGCCTCCGCTCGGCCCGCGGTTCGAGCTCGCGCGCGACGGTCAGCTGGGATTGCAGGCGCGCCTCCCGTTCCGCGAGTTCGGCGTCGCGCATCGACAGGTCCGCCAGCCGGCTCAGGGTTTCGAGGGACTCGGCCTTCAGCAGGATCTGCCCGTCCTCGACCTCCTGACCCGGCCGGACCGCCACCTCGGTGATCTGCACGAGCGCGGTCGCCCCGATCACCGTCCGGTTCTGCAAGACGAGGCCATCCGCGCGCAGGAAAAGCCGGTCGCCGAAGACGTAGTTTCCAAGCGCTCCGAAAAAGACGACGAGCAGGGCGAGATAGACGTTTCGGTCCCAGCTTCTCGGCCGTGGTCGGCGCGCCTCCGAGACATGCGTGTCGGACCGCGTGCGTTTCTTCAGTCGTTTCATGTTTCTCGCGCTCTCGCCTGCTGGACCTTGCGGGGGACGAATTCGTCGTTCTTCGACGCGCGGAAGATCCATTCCTGCGCATAGGCCCCGAGCCGGACCCACCGCATGAAAAGCCCGTAATAGAGGCTGAACCCCGGCACGTAGGGAAGCAGCGGTCCGGGACGGACGAGGGGCGTGACCGATGCGGCCATGAGGAAGACGAGGAGATCCATCGCGATCAGGAGAAGCTGCGCGCCCACGAGGATCGAGAACGCGAAGCTTCCGTATGTGGCGAACAGCCAGGCCACGTAGAACGGCAGCGCCGCGGCCGCGAGCACGTTGAAGACGAGGAACTCGACTTCGTGGAGCCATTCCCCCCACGAGAACCGGAGGGAGAACGGGTTCATCAGATGGCCGTGCTTGCGATAGCGCAGCCTGATCGAATCGCGCTCCCACCGCCCGCGCTGGCGCACGAGGGCCGCGCGCGATACCGGCACGTCGGTATAGCAGACCGCGTCCTCGGCAAAGCGGACGGACCATCCGGCCGAGCGGATGCTCAGCGTCAGGTCGAGATCCTCTCCCCCTTCGGCATCGTAACCGCCGGTCTGCTCGTAGGCCGTCCGGCGATAGGCACCGAACGCGCCCGAAATGCACGAGACGAGGCCCAGCCGGTCCATCGCCTGCTTTCCGAGCGAGATCGTGATGAGATACTCGATCGCCTGGAATGCGGTCAGGAGGCTCGCCGTGCCGTTGCGGACAAGAACGGACCCCGCCACGGCACCGACGCCCGGATCCTCGAAGTGACGCAGGATGTTCCGGACGGCATGCCGGTCGAACGTGCAGTCGCAATCGACGAAGACGATGATCTCGCCCTTCGCGATACGCGCACCGAGGTTGAGGCCCGCGGCCTTTCCGGACCGCAATTCGGTCGCGTGGGCCGCGTCGATCAGCCCCGCACGCGACAATGCGCCCACGCGCTTGGCCATCCCGTCGGTCGAGCCGTCGCTCAGCACCACGATCTCATCGGGCCGGCGGCTCTGTTCATGGAGCGCGCGGACGCATTTCTCGACCTTGGTGGCCTCGGAATGGCCGACGACGACCGCGCTGACCATCCGCTCCCGGGCATCCGGACCCGGGGCGGGACGGCGCGCGGGCAGGAACGCCGTCAGCGCGAACAACAGGAAATAGCGCGGGATCTCGAAGACCGCGACGAACCAGAAAAGCACCAGCAACGTGTCGAAGCTCTGCGACCTGATATAGTCGTAGGCCTCTATCATCGCGCGATGTCCTCCGGGCCGAAGAACCTGAGATTGACGTGAAGCTCGTCGCGCACGGTCTTGTCGGCCGCGATGCGCGCGGCCTCGATCACCGCGCGGGCATCGTCCGGCGTCAGCCCCTCGAGCAGGACGAAATCCGAGTTGGTCCCGCGGGCGACGACGATCCGGTCGTCCGTCGTCTGCTGGAGAGCCTCGAGCCACAGCCTCCGCGAATCCCTGGCCCTCAGCGCGCCGTGCTGCTGGCGGATCGCGTCGAGGCCGTCGTAATGGATGGAGGTCAGGGTAAACGGCCGCCGGTCCTCGTTATAGGCCGCCGCGGCACGGTTCAGCGCGATCACGAGTTCGAGCGGGAAATCCCCGAACCGCAGCGTCTTCTGCACCGGACCGAAGAAGGCCGATCCGCTCCGCAGATAGGCGCGCCCGGTTTCCGTGAGGCTGCCCGACGAGACGTCGTGCGTCGGGACCGCCTCGGCCGGGGTCCGGGTGCTGCAACGGCTGCAGACGAACGCCACCTGCGGCTCGATCGTGGTGGCATCGCAGCTTTCGCAGCGCGTCATGATGCCCGGCCTGTCGTAATCGCGTCCGAAATGGCGCAGCGCGCGATGGCATTTGGGGCAGACGAGGTCGTCGCCCTGCACGAAATCCCGTTCGGGGGCCTGCGTCGCACAGCGGAAATGATGGAGATAGCTTTCGTCGACCAGGCGCGACGACGCGCAGTCGGGACATTCCTCGCGCACGACGAGGCGCGCCGACTGGCAGGACGGGCAGCTGTGGATACGCTCGAAGAATGTCGTCTGGACCAGCGCCTCCTTCTCGGCCCTCGACAGCAGGGCCGGAATCTCGGCCGGATCGCAGATCGTGTTCCAGGCGACGAGGCCGTCATGCCGGTGCGACAGCCGCGCCGACAACGTGCCGCCCGAAATCTCGATCCGGGCCAGCAGCCTGTCGCGCGGATCTTCCGAACGGATCAGATCCGGATGCAGGTCCGCGCGCCGCTCGTGGAACCGCTCGACGATCCGCCGCACCTCGTCCGTGCGATTGAGCGTGAGCGTCGACACGTCGACATCGGCCGACGGTCCCAGCTCACCCGTCTCGTCCAGGACCGGCAGGACATTCGCGCCACGGATCGACCAGAGCATCTGCAGATCGCGGCTCGCACGGACGAGGATCGCGTCGATCCCCGGCAATCCCGGTGTCGGGGCGGGACCGGGGCCCGGCGGCCATTCCAGGACGGCGAGGCCCAGATCGTCGGCGGGGCTCGACTGCCGAACGGTCCGCGACCTTGCCGCGGGGATGGCGGGCCGGACGGGTTCGGTGACGAGATCGCAGACCAGATCCACGTCGAGCGGTTTCGGCACGACCCGGTCGAAGATCTCGCAATTCTCGGGATCGCTCAGAAGGCCCCTCGTGTCGCCCGTGATCGCGACGAAGAGCGGACGGTCGCGGTCACCCCGTTCGGCGAGGTACCGGCGGACGACCTCGAGGCCGGTGAAATCCGGCAGGTGGAAATCCGTCAGGACGACGTCGAACCTATCGGATCGCAGCGCCTCGAGCGCCGCCTGCCCCGTCTCCACGCTCATGATCGTATGACCGGCTGCCGAAAGGACCAGCTCGACCAGGTCCTTCGTGACCGAGCTGTCCTCGACGAGCAGGACCCGCTTCGAGGCCAGTTCGGGGTCTATCGTCGCATCCATGATATCTTGTATTTCCGGTCGTTCTTTTCCCCACTGAATGCCGAGGCTTGGTTAACAATCGGTTTCCGCGGTTCCGGACCGAATGCCCGCGCCCGTTAACCCCTGATTGCCGTCCCGACTGTAGTCTGGCCCCGCAGGCAATCTCCGGAGATCCAGGATGCGCGACAAGATACTCGATCTCGTGACCCGTCATTGCGCCACGCTTCGGGTCGAGGCTGCGGAAATCGACGCGGCCATGGCCGATCTCGCCCGTGATCCGTCGGGCACCGGGTCGGACCTCGTCGGGCGGGTCCACAAGCTCAAGGGCAGCAGCGGCTCGATCGGCTTCACCGAGATCAGCGAGCTCTGCCGCCAGATGGAGGAGATCCTCCGCGCCGCGCAGGGACGCCCCCGGACAGAGGCGGACCTGACTGAGATCCGCGCCCGGCATGCCATGCTGCGCGATCGGATCGCGGGGATCGCTCCCGAGCATTCGACGCTCTACAAGCGCTTCGCCTGAGGCGGGTCCGCGAGAGACCGGGGCGGCTGGCCCCGGTCTCTCGGTCTCATGCTCAGGCGAAGAGGTCCGCGCCCTCGTAGAGGTTCGTCACCGTGATGATTTCGGCCGAAACGAGCGAGGCATCGACATTCGCCAGGACGACGACTTCGTCCGAGCCGGGCAGTTCGAGAACCGCGTCGTCGCCCGCCTGCACGAAGAGTTCGGCAAGCATCTCCGGCGACCAGTCGACGCGATCCTCCTCGTAGAGGATGAAGTCGATCCGGTCTCCATCGGCGAGGGAGAAGTCGAGGACGGTATCGCGGTCGAAATCCCCGTCGAAGGAAAAGGTATCGGCACCCGAACCGCCGATCAGGGTGTCGTCGCCCTGGTTGCCCGACAGGTAATCGTTGCCGCCCCCGCCGAAGAGGACATCCTCGCCCGACGCGCCGTAAAGCTCGTCGTTCCCGCACCGTCCGCTGATCGCCTCGTCGAGCTCGGTCCCCACGAAGAGGATGTTGCTCGCGTCGCAGGCCTCGCCCGCCCCGTCATCCGGATCGGTGACCGAAGGCGGTGCATCGCATCCATCCGCATCCTCGGCATCGTCGCGATGCCCCAGGGCACGTCCGTTCTTGTCCTCTCGGTCATGCCCCAGGGCGCGACCCGGCTTGTCATCCCGATCGTGCCCCGCAGCCGAGGCCGGGGCGCCGTCGATCGACTCTAACGCATCCGGCCCCACATCCTTCCGGTTTCCGATCGCAAGGCCGAGGTTCCAGGTCGGCAGGAAAGATTTCATCTGAGCGTCCTCTGTTCTGTCCACGGAACGACGCTAGAGCCTCTTTGCTTACCGGAAGTTAAACGCCTGCAATTGCCCAAGGATCTCCCGTCAACGAAAGCCGTCGCGCAGAATTCGCGCGGCCGTCCGGCTTGGGGCATCACCGAACCGGGCGCGCCACCCGGAAAGCCCGGCATCCGTCGTCCCACCCCGCATCGGCCATGCGGATCACGCGACCCAGTGCGACCTTTCGCCGGATGCAGGCTCCGGGCTCGCCCGGTCGAGCGCGCTGAGCACGGCCTTCCTGACCTCGGCCTCTGACGCGACCGATTTGGTCATCGCCGCCCGCACCCGGTCGGTTGCCGCCGGCGTGAGATCGAATGCCGAATAAAGCACGATCGGCGTCTCCGACGGAATCTCGTCGATGAGATCGAGGCCCGATCCGTCCGGCAATTCCTGATCCAGAATGACCAGGTCGTAGCGATCCGCCTCCAGCCGCCAGCGCGCCTCCTCGACGGTCGCGGCAAAGGTGGTGGTGGCGCATTCGCCGATGCTCTGCGCGATGATCTCCTGAAGCGACAGGTCGTCCTCGATATAGAGAACGCGCGCGCGTCCATCCGCACTCTCGTTCGTGGCGAAGCCCATCGCCGAGCGGAGACGCGCGAAGTCGAGCGGCCGCTCCACCCATTCCAGAAGACCCGGCAACTTGCCCACGATATCGCGGATATCGGTGGAGATCTCCTCGTTCACGACGATGACCGGAAGCCCTTCGAGGCAGTCCGACAGCTTCGACAGCTCCTCCACGTCGCGCAATGCGATCGCCGCGTCGATGACGATCGCGGCGTAATCGCGGTCGCGCAGCAGGGTTCCGGCGGACATGCCGTCCGGTGCGACATCGCTCGCGATCCCCAGCACGTCCAGCGACCGGCGGGCGGGAACGGCCACCGCCGCATCGGTGGCGCAGATCAGGGCGCGGCGGGTCGCCCCGCCGGATTCAGCCGCGACCCCGGCCAGCGGCAGGTCGATGTAGAAGGTCGACCCCCGGCCGGCTTCGCTCTCGAACGAGATCGCCCCCGCCATACCCTCGGCGATGGCACGCGCGATGTTGAGCCCGAGGCCCGTGCCGCCCACGCCGCGCGTGCTCGACGAATTGGCCTGCTGGAATTGCTGGAAGATGCGGTTGCGGAACTCTTCGGGAATCCCCGGCCCCTCGTCGGCCACCGAAATACGCACGCCGCCCCGCCGCAGGGTTGCGGACAATGTCACCGTGCTCTCGGCGGGGGTGAACTTCATCGCGTTGGAGACGAGGTTCATGATCGCCTGGTGGAACCGGTTCGCATCGACATGCACGATTGCACCCGGCGCCTCGTCGAGAAGGATGAACCGCACCTTCTTTTCCGGTGCGTAATTCCGCCCGGTATCGAGCGCATTCTCGAGCATCGGGCGCAGCGCCTCGCGGTCGAGCTCCAGCCGCATCTCGCCCGACTGGAACTTCTGCATGTCGAGCAGGTCGTTGATGAGCAGCACGAGCCTCTCGGAATTGCGGTCCGCGATGCTGAGCATCCGACCGGCCTTCTCCGGCAGCTCTCCTCCCAACCCGTTGATCAGCAGGCCGAGCGATCCGCGGATCGAGGTGAGCGGCGTCCGCAATTCGTGGCTGACGACCGAGATGAACTCGTCCCTGGCATGTTCCGCCGCCTTCTGCCGCGTGATGTCGGTGATCGTCCCGTCCCACAGAAAGTCGTTATCGCCATTGAGCCGCAGATCCGCCGCCATGGCGAGCCAGAGGCGCTCGCCATTTGGCAATCTGTATTCCATCTCGATGAAGGCCGGCTCGCCATTGCTGGCCGACTGCCCGAGCGCATCCGAAAACGCGCTTCGCGCGGCCAGGGTCAATCCACCGAAAAAGGCATCGGGATCCGCGAGGATCGTATGCGAGGAAACGCCGAGGATACGGTCGCTCGCATCGGAGACATAGGTGAAGACCGGCTTGTCGAGCTTGCTCCGCACGATCTGGCACAGGACCGACGGCGCGTTGTTGGCGATCCCCCGGATCTGCGCCTCCTTCTCCGCATGTGCGGCAAGGGTCGTGCGACGCTGCTCGTCGCGCAGAAAGAAGATCCCCATGATCCAGACTACCCCGAAATTGGCAGGCGTGAAGAGGAGGATGGACGTCGCGACGACGCTCCCCGGCGCGGGGGTGATGAACGGGACGATCAATGCCGCGACCGCACCTGCGGCCAGCGCCTGTATCAGAAGGTAACGTCGATCGGCCTTCCGGGCGAGATACACCTTCCACCAGACCCACAGGACCGCACCGACAAGACCGACCGCAAGGATCGAGACCGTTCCCGGCAGCATTCCGGCACCTCCGAGGGAATACCGCAGAAAGGCGAGCGTGCCGGAGGTTATCGCGGCACTGAGCGGTCCGCCGAAGGCCGCGGAAAGCGTCACCACCGCAAGGCGCGGATCGGTCCGCGTACCGGGGACGAGTTCGATGGAATTGTTCATCACGACCGTCCCGACGATCGTGAACATCACGCCGAGGATCGTGCTTCTGAGAACGAACGAGTCCTCGAACCTGTGCCTGACATCGGAAAGCAGCATCGTGGCCAGAAGAATGATGGCCGCATTCTCGACCATTGGCATCACGTTCTGCATATCTCACCCCCGGCCTCTGGATGGACGGATGCTGGAGGGAACTACTCAAGAATTGGTAAATGGCCTTGTCAGGAAGCGCTTTCGGTCGATTAAACTACTTAAACGTAGGATGACCGAAACCTGACCCCGACGGCAAGGGATCGCGACGCTTTCTGCCCTGCAGGTCGGCGCGGGATCGTGCCGTGTTGGCCTGCAATTTCAGGCGGCCTTCGACGTATCCCAGAACGCCCGCACCTCGTCCGAAAGCGTCATCGGGTCGTAGGGCTTCGTGATGACGCCGGCGGCCCCCATCTCGACGAATTCCGCGACCTCGTGGCGCTGGGACTTCGCCGTGATGAACACGACGGGCCGGCCACGCATCGTTTCCATCTGCCGGAGCCGCGACAGGATCTCGGGACCGTCCATCTCCGGCATCATCACATCGAGAAGTATGAGATCCGGATCGAAGGCCTCGATCTCCGCAAGCGCGTCGGAACCGTTGGACCACACCGCAACCTCGAACCCGCCGATCGTGTCGAGCGCCATCTCGGTCAGTTCACGGATGTCCGGCTCGTCCTCGACATAGGCGATCCGGCAGAGTTCGTGTCTCATGTTCATTCCTAGATACGGAAATCCAGACTAGCCGCGGCGTTTGGCGCCCACAAGCATAAGTGGAATTTCTGTTATATTTCGCAACCTTTCCGCTTGCATTGATGCATTTTCACAAAACCCGGATCCAGCGGCTTCGAAGCCTCGGCAAGACATCTGAACGGCCGTGATCACATCCGGCACACCGTCCGTTCCGAGTGTCACCGGCGAATGTTAACAGGCCGCAAAGGGACAGAAGCAGACTGCAGGTCGAACAGCGCCCTTGCCGTCCCGAACCCGGCAGCCCCATGGCAAACGCCGCCAGAGATGGTCGCCCCCCGCTTTTCCCATGAGAATGCCGCATGATGCGGACCTGTCGAGGTTCTGCCCCCCCGATTGCGGACCGTCGCCATGATCTCCGCTCCGCGATCTGCCCTTGCCCTGTGCAGCCAACGCCGGATGACAAACGCGGAACTGGCGCTCCGCCCTCCGGGTCATGCCCCTGAACCGATCCGCTTCCGTCGACCACGCAGTCCCAAGCTGAAACATTGGATGGGCGACTGAACGTCCGGCAAGTTCGAACCTCGCCACGAGGCTCACTGCGCCGCACGGAGACGGCCCGGTGATCGTCGGATCACCGGGCCGGTGCATGGTCGCTCAGTGTCGCAGGGCCACCCGCCCCGCCTTACCGCGCGTCCTTCACCTGCTCCGTCGTGAGCACGCCGAAATCGTTGCCCCAGCTGTTCCGGATATAGGTCGTGATCTCGGCGATGTCGTTGTCGCCCAGCTGGTCCCCGAAGGCGGGCATGTAGCCATAGCCGTGAACGAGGACATCGGCGACGAACCCGGCATCCGCGAGGTTCTCGTTCTCGGCCAGGACGGCACCGGCACCGCCATTGCCCGACGGGCCATGGCACATGGCGCAGGTCTCGGCGTATTTCGGTCCGCCAAGCGCCGCGACATCGTCGATGTTCGAGTCCTCGGTGACCGAGGCCGCGGTCTCCGGGCCCTCGCCCTCGCCCGCCTTGCCGGTTTCGGGGTCTTCCCATTCCTGCGGCGCATCGGCGGATGCGCCGTCGCCCGCGCGGGCCTCCTGGACGGTCTCGGGGCCGTCGGCAAATCCGAGCCCCTCGCCCTCCTCGCCATAGGTGAACATCAGGATCGCGCCCGGATTGTGCAGGACGGAGGTGTTGAGCCCCTCGCCGAATTTCTGCGCGGCCGACCCGAACGCATCGGTGGCGATGAACACCGTGCGGTTGTCGGGCCCCAGGATCACGTCGCGATACCTGTTCTGGGTGGACAGCCAGGCGACAGGATCGCCCTCGGCCGCGGTTCCGTCCTCCGACAGTTCCTGCACGTAGAGCGTGCCGTGCTTCAGGGTCGGAAGCAGGACGGAATTGTCCCATTCGGCGATCCCGTCCTCGCCCGCATCGTAATAGAACAGCGACGATGGCGCGATGGTGGGGTCGCAGATATAGCCGCAGATCTCGCCGATCGGATAATCGTCTTCCACGGTCCAGAACGTGGCGAGGGGGGCGACCATGTCGCCTTCGAACTCGCTTTCGGGGAATTGCGGCACGCTGTCGGGCACCGGGTCCGCGTTCAGGCTCACATCCTCGGGCGCTTCGCTCCAGTTGATATAGATATACGCCTTGTCGTCGATGTTTCCCGCCACCCGCGGCCAGCCGTAATTGCCGCCCGCCTGGATGAGGTTGAGCTCGTCGTCGGACGCGGGGCCGTGCTCGGCCTCGTAGAGCCGTCCGTCCGGCCCGAAGGACAGGCCCTGCGGGTTCCGGTGGCCGTAGCTGTAGATGTGGCTCCGCACGCCGTCGATTTCCGGGTTGTCCTCGGGGATCGACCCGTCGGGATCGAGGCGCAGGATCTTGCCGGAATAGGTGCGCCAGTTCTCGTTCTCGACCTCCTCCGCCGTCGGCAGGACCTGCGCGAGGTTCGGCCGGCGCTGGTTGCGCCCGAAATTGGCCCCCTGCTCGCCGATCGAATAGTAGATCTTGCCGTCCGGCCCGAAGACCACGCGCCCGGCATTGTGGTCGTTCCAGGCCGGCAGTCCCTCGATCAGGATCGTCGGCTCGACCAGCTGCTGCAGATCGTCATCGTAGGTATAGCGCACGATCTGCGCCGACGGGTCGGGCTCTTCGGCGGTGCCGTCATTCACCGTGTAGCCGATATAGACGTAGTCGTTGCCGGTCCCCTGCATCAGTTCGGGATGCAGGGCGAGGCCCAGCAGACCTTCATGCTGGGGCCCGGTATAGACGTCGTCCAGGGCCAGCAGGACCTGTTGCGCACCGTTCGCGGGATCGACACGCGTGACCTCGCCGCTGGTGCGTTCGGTCAGCCAGATCATGTCGTCCGGCCCCCAGCGCATCGCCCAGGGGTTGTCGAGGCCCGTCGTCAGGACGCGCGACGAAAAGAGCGAGGCGTCTCCGGTCTCGATCTCTTCGGGGATCACCTGCGCGCCGGCGAGGCCCGCGCTCAGCACCAATGCGGCAGATGCCGCCGTGGCCAGGAACCTGTTCCGACGTCCGTTGGTAACGCAGTTGACTGCCATGACCTTGCCCTCTCCCAGAAATGCGGGCGGTCCAGGGAAAAGTCGGCCGACTTCCTGCCGCCACTCAAGGGCAACAGGACCGCGTTTGGGGAGTTCCACTATTTCTCACATGGATGTGTCCATCCGTGAGCGACCCGTCCGCCGCCTGACGCTCCGGCGGACCGCTCAGCCTTGGGCGAACCGTCCGATGGAGAACGGCGCGATCGGCGATTGCGTCGCCCCGGTCGAGATGAGCTCGGCCATCAATTCGCCGACCCCCGGCCCCATCTGGAAGCCGTGGGCCGAATAGCCGAAAGCGTGGTAAAGCCCCTCGTGACGCGTCGAGGGTCCGATGACGGGAATGTCGTCGGGCATCCGCCCCTCCACCCCCGACCAGCTGCGCACGATCGACGCCCCCCGCATGATCGGGAAAAGCGACATGGCCGTCTCGGCGGTGCGTCTCAGCTCGGGGAAAAGAATCTCCGACAATCCCGATCCCGCATCGGCACGGCCGCGGCGTCCGCCCCCGATCACGCAGGTTCCGTTCGGCATCTGCTTGAAGCTGAGCGGCCGGCCCGCGGCCCCCACGACCGCATCGCAGAAATGCGGCAGGCGCCCGGTGACGATCATCATGGGCGCGACGGGCTCCAGCGGCGCGCGCTCCCCGAGGCTCTCGGCCAGGCGTCCGCCCCATGCCCCGGCGGTGTTCAGCAGCTTCGGCGCGACGAAGGTCTCGCCGTTCGCCTCGACATGCCATGCCCCGTCCTTCCGCTCGATCCGCGTCGATTCGTGGTTCTCGCGAATGTCGACACCCTCGCGCCGGGCCTGGTTGGCAAAGGCGAACGTGGTCCAGAAGGGCTGGGCGAACCCGTCGTCGAGCACGGCCAGCCCGCCCACGGCATGGTCGGCCACGGCGGGCAGATGCGCGCGCAGCTCGGCCCTTTCGAGGATCACCTCGTGAAAGAACCCCATCCCGTTCAGCTCCCGAACGCGGGCGCGCAGGGTGTCCAGCTCGGCCTCGGTCTCGGCCACCTTGATCTGCGGCGCGACGGAAAAGCCGGTATCGTCGTCGAGGATCTCTCCGATGCGATGCCAGAGCGCCATGGACCGGACCGAGATCGGCACCTCGGCAAGGTGCCGGCCCAGCCGCCGGACCCCGCCCGCATTCGCGCCGGAGGCATGGCGCGCGATCGTCTCCTTCTCGAGCAGGATCACCTTCAGACCGCGCTTGGCGCAGAACAGCGCCGCGGCGCAGCCGTGGATGCCGCCGCCGATGACGACGAGGTCGGCGGAGCGGCTCATTCGGCCACCTCCTCCTCCTCGTCATCGACGACGAAATTGGCGAGCTCCGACAGCGGGATCGGCTTCAGCGGCGGACGGATGCGGAAATAGGCGTCGCCCGCGGGCGTCACGCCCTGCGTGTCGGCCACGATCTGCGCCACGGCAAGGCCGCAGACCCGCCCCTGGCACGGCCCCATGCCCGTCCGCAGGAGCGACTTGACCTGATTGGGGCCGGGCGCGCCCTGCTCGGTCGCCTTCCGGATCTGCCCGGCGGTCACCTCCTCGCAACGGCAGACGATCGTCTCGTCCTTCGGACGCAGCACGTCCGGCGCGGGCGCATAGAGCGCCTCGAGAAAGGGCCGCACGGCCCCGTCGCGTCTGAGCTCGTCCTGCAGGCGCGCGGCATTCCCCGTCTTTCCCGCAATCGCGAGCGCGGCGACACGGCCCTGCAACGCGGCCGAGGCCGCGCCGAAGATGCCGCCCCCGTCACCCGCGACCCAGAGCCACTCGACACTGGTGCGACCCGTCTCGTCCAGCACGGGCCGGAACGCATGCTGGTTCGCGTCCCAGACATGATCGGCGCGCAGAAGGCGGGTGATCTGCTGGTTGGGAACGACCCCCTGATGCAGCGCGACGCTCGCCGTCTCGATCCTGTGCTCGGTCCCGCCCTTGCGGAATGCGACCGCCTCGGCCTGCCCCTCGCCCTCGACGCGCAGATCCGTGGCACTGGAATGGACCTCCACCCCCGCGCGGCGCACCTTCCACATGAGCTGCGCGCCCTTCCTGAGATAGCCGCGGCCCGCCCAGGTGCCCTTCAGCTTCCGGGCGGCCTCCATCAGGCGACCTTTCGGCAGGTTCTCGATCACGGCGCGGGGCGGACAGCCCGCATCGACCATCTGCGCGGCCAGAAGCCACAGCAGCGGGCCCGACCCCATGAGGACGGCGTTCTCGAAGACGACGCCGCCCGATTTCAGCATGATCTGCATGGCCCCCGCGGTCGTCACGCCCGGAAGCGTCCAGCCGGGGATCGGGACCGGGCGCTCGACGGCGCCCGTGGCCACCAGGATGCTGCCGGCCCGGATCTGCCCCGACCGGCCGTTCCGGCTGTAATCGACCACGCGGTCGGTTCCGATGTTCCAGACCAGCGCGCCGGTCATGTAGTCGGCACCGCTCTCGCGGAAGGCGCGGGCGATCTCGCCGCCCTTGGCGTAGTCCTCGCCGAGGATGCCGAGGCGATCGCGGGCCGCCCCCTCGACCGAGCGATAGATCTGGCCGCCCGGCGCGGTCTGCTCGTCCATGACGAGGGTGGAAAGCCCCTGCGCGGTCGCCTCGGTGGCAGCGGACATGCCGGCGGGGCCGGCACCGATCACGAGAAGGTCGACCGTCTTCATGCGCTTTCTCCCACGACCGGGGCACCGCGCTGGATGCGCACGTTCAGCCCCTCGCTCACCGGGGTCATGCAGGCCTGCCGGTTGGGCTGGCCGTCGATCTCCACCAGGCAGTCGAAGCACGTGCCCATCATGCAGTACATCCCGCGCGGATCGCCCGAGACGACGGAATCGCGCAGGTGGCGGATACCCGATGCCGCGAGCGCCAGCGCGACGCTGTCGCCTTCGCGGGCGACGATTTCGCGGCCCTCGAACTCGAACCGGACGGGGGCGCCGCTCTCGTCGAGACGTCTGGGGGAGGGATCAGTCATGGGAGAACCTCTTTGCAGAGAAGACGCCGAGCTCGGGGGAGAGTGCCCCCGCGGCGATCATGGGAGCGAGTTCGAGCGCATGCGCGGCGGCAAGGGTCACGCCCGAATGGCAATTGACGGAGAACACGCCGGGATGGCTTTCGCTTTCCTGGTAGATCGGGAAGCCGTCGGTGCTCAGCACCCGGACGGCACCCCAGCTCCGCACGATCCTGAGCGAGGCGAGATGCGGAAAGCAGCGGATCGCGTTGGCCGAAAGGTCGCGGATCACGTCGGTGGAGCTGGTATCGCCGTAGCCCGTATCCTCGTGGCTGTCGCCGAACATGACCGACCCTTCGTCGGTCTGGCGGACGACATGGGTGGGCATGGGCAGGAACGGCGCGGTCCTCTCCGAGACGAGGATCTGCCCCTTCTGCGGCCGCAGCGGAATGTCGAGCCCGACATCGGGCCCGAGCCACTTGTTCCCGTGACCTGCCGCCAGCACCACGCGGTCGCCGCGGAACGTGCCCTTCGGTGTCTCGACCGCGTAGCCCTCGCCGTCGCGGGTGATCGACTGCGCCCCCGCGCCCGAGATGTAACGCCCGCCGCGCCGCGCGATCGCGCCGTGCAGACCGCGCAGGGTGCGCAGCGGATTGGTATGCCCGTCATGGGGCGAATAGCTTCCCCCCACCACGTCGGGGCCGATGCCCGGCAGCACCTCCAGCAGCGCCTTGCGGTCGAGGATCTCGGCCCCGTAGCCCGCGGCCCCGTTCACGTTGTGCATCCGGTTGTTGAGATCGCGCCGGGCCTCCAGCGCCTCCTCCGACAGCAACAGGTGCATCCCGCCGGGCTTGGCATAGCCGGTTTCCACGCCGCTCTCGTCCGCCAGCTCCTCCGCGAAGCCCGACCAGAGATCGGCCGAACGCCGGGTCCACTGGGCGTATTCGGGCATGCCGTCGCCCTTGGACTGCACCCAGACGAGCCCGAAATTCCCCCGGCTCGCCCGAAGCGCGATGTCCCCCTCGTCGAGGATGGTCACGTCCTGCCCCTCGCCCAGAAGGCCGAAGGCCACTGCGGACCCCACGAGGCCCCCGCCGATCACGATCACATGGGCGCTCATCGCTTGCCCTCCCCGATAAGAAGTCGGTCGAGCCCGTAGAGCCGGTCCACGACCAGCATCAGCACGACGGTGAAGAGGATCGCCATGGTCG
Source organism: Palleronia sp. LCG004 (assembly GCF_032931615.1). Taxonomy (NCBI): domain Bacteria; kingdom Pseudomonadati; phylum Pseudomonadota; class Alphaproteobacteria; order Rhodobacterales; family Roseobacteraceae; genus Palleronia; species Palleronia sp. LCG004. Next base: position 145,597 of record NZ_CP136762.1, on the reverse strand, counting down.
AGACCGACGCCACCAGCGGGTCGGTGGTCTGGGCGATGTAGGAGAAGAGACGCACCGGCAGCGTGGTGGTCGAGGGGTTCACGATGAAGATCGTCACCGTCACCTCGTCGAAGCTGGTGATGAATGCCAGCACCCAGCCACCGACGATGCCCGGCAGGATCGAGGGCAGCGTGATGCGCCGGAACACCGCCCAGTCCGTCGCCCCGAGCGAGATCGCCGCCCGGTCCACCGACCGGTCGAGGCCCACGATCGACGCCAGGACGAGGCGCAGCACGAAGGGCATGACCACGACGGCATGACACAGCATCAGTCCGGTGAAGCTGCCCGACAGACCGATGAGCGTCAGGAACCGCAGGAACGCGATGCCGAGGACGACGGTCGGCACCATCAGGGGCGACATCAGCAGCGCCAGCAGCGCCTCGCGGCCGGGGAACTTGCCCTGCCCGATGGCCAGGGCCGCGGGCACGGCCAGCACCGTCGAGATGGTGGCCGAGGCCGCCGCGAGCTGCAGGCTCAGGATCGCCGCGTCGATGAAGTCGGGATTGTCGAGGATCGCCCGGAACCAGCGCAGCGACAGGCCCGATGGCGGGAATTCGAGAAAGCCCGTGGGCGTGAAGGACACGCCGATCACCACGACGATCGGGGCCAGCATGAAGACCGCGAAGAGGATGCAGTAGAGGTTTGCGAGAACTCCGTTATGTCTCATGCGTAGGCCCTCCCGACCCGGGTCTCGACGTAACGGTTCCACGTGATCATGACGGTCAGGATCGAGACGAGGAGCAGCATCGAGATGGCGGCCCCGAGAGGCCAGTTGAGCGTGTTGAGGAACTCGTCATGGACGGTGGTCGCCACGACCTTCACCCGCCGCCCGCCGAGCAGCGCGGGGGTCGCGAAGGCCGAGGCCGCGAGCGAGAAGCAGATCAGCGGTCCCGACAGGATGCCCGGCATCGCCTGCGGCAGGACGATCCTGCGGAACACGGTCAGCGGACCCGCCCCGAGGGATTCGGCCGCCGCTTCCGTCGCGGAATCCTGCCGCTGCAGCGCGGCCCAGACCGCAAGCACCATGAACGGCACGAAGACATGGGTCAGCGCCACGACGATGCCGCCCGAGGTGTACATCATCCGGATCGGTCGCTCGATCAGCCCCCAATCCAGGAGGAACGTGTTGATGACCCCGCGATTGCCCAGCAGGATCGCCCAGCCGAGCGTCCGCACCACCACCGAGATCAGCAGCGGACCCAGCACGATCAGCACCATGATGCTGCGCGGGAACGGGTTCATCCGCATGAGGAAATAGGCCAGCGGCGTCCCCAGCAACGCGCAGAACGCGGTCGTGACGAGGGCGATGGCGAAGGTGCGCCCGAAGATCTCGTAGAAATACGCGTCGCCCAGCACCTCGGCATAGTTCGCGAGGCTGAAGGTCGAGCTGATCCCCTCGTAGAAGTCGAAGCTGTTGAGGCTGAGCACGAAGGTCATCGCCAGCGGCGCGACGAGAAGCGCGCCGAACAGCGCGAGCGCCGGGGCGGACAGAAGATAGGGGCGGCTCATCGAGGGGCCTCCGGGCGCGGCAGGATGCGCAGATGCTCGGGCTTCCAGCCCAGCCCGACGGTGTCGCCCACCTCGGCCTCGCGGCGCCCGGCATTGCGGCGCAGGATCAGGAGGTCTCCCAGCGGGGCCTCGACCCGCATCAGCCACTGGTTGCCCAGGAAGACGCGCTCGAGGACCTTGCCCTTCATGATGGGGTCCGTGTCCGTCACCTCGATGCGCTCGGGGCGCAGGGCGATCTCCACGGGGCCGGGGGCGAGGTCGGTGGCCGGCCCGGCAAGCTGCATGCCCCCCGCCTCGATCGTCGAGCCCGCCGGGGTCGATCCGGTCAGGGTGGCGTCCACGTTGTTGCTCTTGCCGAGGAAGGAGGACACGAACGAGGTCGTGGGCGTCTCGTAGACGTCGAAGGGCGCCGCATCCTGCTGGAGGCGTCCGTCCTTCATGACCACCACGCGGTCCGACAGGGCCATCGCCTCGGCCTGGTCGTGGGTGACCATCAACGTCGTGACGTCCGCATCGCGCTGGATGCGCCGCAGCTCGAGCTGCATCTCCTCGCGCAGCTTGGCATCGAGATTCGACAGCGGCTCGTCGAGCAGCAGCAGGTCCGGCTCGATCACCAGCGCGCGGGCAAGCGCGACGCGCTGGCGCTGACCGCCGGACATGGCGCGCGGATAGCGGTCGGCGAGGTGGCTGAGATGGACGAGGTCCAGGGCATTCTTCACCCGGCGCTGGCGCTCGGTCTTGCCGATCGACCGCATCTCGAGCCCGAATGCCACGTTCTGCGCCGCGGTCATGTGCATGAAGAGAGCGTATGTCTGGAACACGATGCCGAGCCCGCGCTTGCGGGCCGGGATTCCCAGCAGGTCGCGCCCGTTCAGTCGGATCTCGCCCGATGTGACCGGCTCGAAGCCCGCGATCATCTGGAGCGTCGTCGTCTTCCCGCAGCCCGAGGGCCCGAGAAGCGAGACGAAGCTGCCCCGTTCGATATCGAAGCTCAGATCGTCGACGGCGCGTGTCTCGCCGTATTTCTTGGTGACGGACGAAAGTTCGAGAAGCGCCATGTGCCTACCCCGCAGCGAATGGTGATTGGAAAGGGGGTGCGAAGCCGGCCCCCGAAGGCCGGCTCCGCGTCGGCTCAGCGCTCGACTTCGCGGGCGAAGCGGGCGGTCCATTCCTGGCGGGCGGGGTTGATGACGTCCCAGTCCACCGCCAGCAGGTCGTCGATCTTGTCGCCGTAGGGCAGGCTCTCGGCCAGCTCGGGCGGCAGTTCGGAGTTCTTGTTGACCGGGCCCGCACCCATGGCATCGGCGATCCTCACCTGGATCTCGGGGTCGAGCAGGTAGTCGATGAATTGCTGCGACACCTCGGGCACGTTGCTGTCCACGACCGGGCAGGCCGCGAGCATGAGCGCCACGGCACCTTCCTCGGGATAGGCGAAGGTCGCCGGGAAGCCGGTATCGGCAAGCGATTTCACCCGGCCCGATCCCCAGATCGACACCGCGATCTCCTCGCTCTGGAAGAGCTCGGACATGCGCCCCGAGGACGGCTCGAACACCAGGACGTTCGGCGCGACCTCGTCGGCCATGGCGGTGAAGCCCGGATCGATGTCCTCCTCGCCGCCGCCGTTCATGCGCGCCATCATCACCAGCGTGTGCAGCCCGTAGGTGTTCGAGATCGGCGGGATCGACAGGATGCCCGAATACTTCTCGTCGGTCAGGTCCTCCCAGCTCGAGGGCGGCTCCCAGCCTTCACGCTCGAACCACTCGGTGTTGTAGGCGAAGCCCGTGGCGACGAAGCCGATCCCGGTCGCGTTGTCGCTGATCTTTGCCAGATCGTAGAGCTCCCCCTTGACCTCGGACTCCTCCAGCGGCGCGCAGAACCCCAGCGCGTCGGCCTGGTACATCGGCCCGTCGTCGAGGATCACCACGTCGAGTTCCTGCGCCGATTTCTGCGCCTGAAGCCGCGCGAGGTTCTCGGTCGAGTTGCCGGGAACGAACGCGATGGTGACGTCGTGCTCCTCCTCGAATTGCGGGATGATCAGCTCCTTCATCAGCGTCTCGAAGGAACCGCCGTAGCCGCCGACGGTCAGCGTCTCCTGGGCATGGGCGCCGGCCGCGCATGTCAGCATCGTCGCAGTGAGCAATGAGGTTCTGATCATTTTTTTGTTTCCCTTTTGGCGTTGGACTAAGTCGTCCTTCAATCCTTTCGGGGGTGCCCGCCTCTTGACAAATGATTTAAGTTAAGAGGGTCTGAACCCAAAGTTATGGGGTTTCCATGGGTCGTCCGAATTTCCGGCGGATCGAGGCTTTCAACGCGGTGATGCGCAGCGGTTCGATCACGCGGGCCGCCGAGGCGCTTTTCGTGAGCCAGCCAGCCGTCAGCAAGCTCGTCTCCGCCTTCGAGCATTCCTGTGGATTCGCGCTCTTCACGCGCGCGCATGGCCGCCTTCTTCCCACGCCCGAGGCGCGCCGCCTCTTCGTCGAGACCGAGAACCTCATCACCGGGCTCGAACGTGTCGACAGCATCACGAGATCCATCGCCCAGGCCGAACGCGGAGAGATCGCGGTCGCGGCCTTCCCCGCCCTGTCCCTGCGCTTCCTCCCGCGCGAGGCGGCCCGCATGCTCGATACCCGCCCCGAGGTCGAGATGACGCTCCTGACGCGGAACTCGCCCGATATCGTCTCGGCCATGCTCTCGCGCTCCGCGGATTTCGGGCTGTCTCTTCTGCCCACGCAGGAGACGAGCCTGCAATGCTCGCCCTTCGCCGAGTTCTCGATGGTCCTCGCGCTGCCCGAGGATCATCCGCTGAGCGCTCAGGACGTCGTGGACACCCCCCAGCTCGAGGGCGAGCGGCTTATCTCGCTCGGGCGCGACGATCAATCCTTCCGCATCGTGGGAGAGGCCTTCGTCCGTGCCGAAACACGGGTGAGCCACAGGATCGAGGTCCAGATGGCCGATTCCGCCATCGTCATGGTGGCCGAGGGCCACGGCATCGCCCTCGTCCCGAGCTGTAGCACGATCGGATGGGAGGATCGCGGCGTCGCCTTCCGTCCGCTGGCGGAACGGCTGACCATGACCGTCTGGCTCTATGCCTCGCGGTGGGAGCCGATGTCGAACCTCGCGGGACATCTCCTCTCCCGCCTCCGGACGGCCCTGGCCGAAAGCGAGGCGCATTTCTATCCCGAACCCCGCGAGGGCGGGACCGCCTGACCGCCCGCCCGTCCCGAAAATCCCGTTTCTGGCACACGCGGTTTCCATCGCGCCCGAGGGTCACGTGCGCGACACGCCGACGAACCGGCTGTCATCGGCGGCGCGGGGCGCGGATCGCGCTTTGAACCGGGAAAGGCCTCGTCCGACAGATCGCGGCCCATAACCCAGTGGTTATGCCCCCTCGCCGTCCGCGCGACACCCCGCGTCCCCGCGCCCTGCATCGTCGCGCGGGCCCCGGAAACGCGAACGGCACCGCCCGGTCCCGGGCGGTGCCGCAGTCACGTCACGACACTCAGAGAGCGGCGGTGACGACGATCTCGACGAGGATGCCCTCGCTCAGATCCGCGCCGCCGATGAAGGCGCGGGTCGGCAGGTGCTCGGGCGCGATCCAGTCGGTCCAGACCTTGTTCAGCGCGTCCTTCTGGCTGAAATCCGACGAATAGATCATAGCCTGCAGGATGTTGTCCTTCGAGGTGCCCGCCTCGGCCAGAAGTTCGTCCAGCTTGTCGCAGATCTCCTGGGTCTGGCCGGCCATGTCCTTGGACTTGTCGCTGGCGACGAGGCCACCGATATACACGACCCCGTTATGGATCGCGATCCGGTGGTGGATTGCGGTCTGAACTTTTCTCTCGATCATCGGGAAGCCTTTCTGAATGGAATTCCGCCCGGATCGCGTCCGGGTCTGCGTATTGCTCCCGCGCGGCGGGGTTTCTTGCAAATCGCTTTAGGGACAGGGGTCATTCCGCCAAGTTATGGCGTCTGCCGTCGGGTGCCGCATCGCCGCGGCCCCCCGGCCTGTCGCGCAGCGACGCGGGAACCGGCCCCCCGGCAACGCAAGGCCGGCTCCCGCGTCAGGGCCGGATCACCCCTCGCCGCGCATCGTGCCGGTGTTCATCACCAGCGCGCCCTGCTGCGCAAAGACCTGATCCGACTGGCGCAGGACCAGCCCCGGAACGGCACTCGCAAGCGGCTTGGGCGCAGAGGTCTCCCCCCCGATCGGGTGAAGCAACGCGACCGTCTGCCCTGCCGCGACGATGTCGCCAAGGCTCACGACATGCTCGATCAGGCCCGGTTCCGGGGCCAGCACCCTGTTTTCGTCGCCGGCGGTCACGTGGACGCCGTGGAACGGAAGCTCGGGCAGGACCGGCGTCATCACGCCCGACGCGGCGAGCCCGCGCAGGATGCCGGCCTCCATGATCTCCACCTCGCGCGGATCGAGCCGTCCGCCGCCCCCGCCCTCGATCTCGATCGAGGAGACCTCCCGGTCGAGCGCGATGCCGCAGGCCGTGCTCGGGACGCCGGTCACGTGCTGCACGATGCCGTAGCCCCAGCTCTCCATGATCGCGGTGACGCGCGCCATGTCGAAGCTGCACCCCGCGCCGCTGAAGCCGAAGATCATCGGGACGACCGTGACCCCTTCGCCGCCCGCATGCGCGTCGATGAGCAGGTCGGTCCCCGGCAGGATCACGTCGGTGAAAAGCTGCGCGAGCCGCTCGGTCGGCGTGCCGTCCTCCTTGCCGGGAAAGACCCGGTTCATGTTCTGCCCGTCCTCCCGCGAGATGCGGCCGCCCGCCTGGCTGGCCGGGAAATTGATCGACGGGATGATCGTCAGCCGCCCGCTGATCTGATCGGGGTCGAGCCGCTCGGCCAGGCGGCGCAGGACGATCTGCGCCTCGTATTCGTCGCCGTGGACGCCGCCCAGCAGGACGACGTTCGGTCCGTCGCCATTCGCGATGGTGCAGATGAATTCGCTCGCCGAGGTCTCGACCCCGAGCCATTGCGAAAGGTCCTGGAAGTGCTTGCCCTGCCGGGCAGTGGTGAAATCGAGTGACACGGAAACGGCCTCATTGGTCTTGGGTGATGGATCGAAAGTGGCCCGCCCTCGGGCGGGCCACCCTCATGCGTAGGCGGCGGTGCGCTCGGCGACCTTCGTGCCGGCTGCGGGCATCGCCATGAAACGGTCGGGCGTGAACGGGTCGAGCATCGCGGGTTTCTCGCCGCCGGTCATCCATTCCTCGAAAAGCTTGCTGAAGCCCAGCGAGATGGCGAAGCCGTGCCCCGACCAGCCATAGCCGTAATAGGCGTTGGCCATGCCCTGCGGCTGGCCGACGATGGGAATTCCGTCGAGCGTCACCGCCTCGACCCGCGACGCATCGACCGAGATGAAACTCGAATCGTCGAGGAACGGCAGGGTCTGGATCGCGTCGGTCAGGTTCAGCGCGGTGGAGCTCAGCGACCCCCGCCACGCGCCTTCCTCGGTGTAAGACACCGACGCGCCGCCCGAAAGCATCATGGTCCCGTCGACGATCTGCTTCACGGCCAGCCTGCGATGGGCATGCGACAGCAGATGCCTCAGCGACTTGCCGTGCGGGTTCGTCACGTACATCATCTGCGGCATCAGGTGCCAGATCGGTGCATTCGCGACCAGCGGGTCATGCGGCGAGAGCAGCGCCTTGACGCCCGGATTGGCCAGCACGACCAGCTGCCCGCCCACCGGAACCGTCTCGCCCGTGGCGAGGACCACGCCGCGCGCCTCGCCGCCGCGCGTCGCGATCTCGACCGCCTCGGCCCCGGTGCGGATGACCGCGCCCGCCGCTTCGGCCGCCTTGGCGAATTGCTGCGTGGCGAAGGTGTGGTTGCCGACCCCGTCATCGGGACAATAGAGCGCCCCGAGCAGCCGCTCGTTCAGCAGCGGCTCGCGGGCGAGCATCGCGTCGCGGTCGAGGATCTCGGATGGCGTGCCGAGCGCGGTCTGCACCTCGGCCATGGTCTGCATCTTGCCCATGACCTCATGGTGGTGATGGCCGTAGGGCACGTCGAAGACCTGCAGCGACCCCAGACGGCGATACCCGACACCGCCCTCCAGCTCGGCCTCCGCCTCGGCCCAGAGCTTCATCGCCTCGGCGATGACGGGCAATTCGCGCAGGTCGCGGCGGTTCGCCCGGACGCCCCGTTCGCCCGGCCCCCCGGACGCGCCGCTCGCGATCTCTCCCTTCTCGAGCAGCGTCACGCTGCGGCCGGCCCTGGCCATCCGATAGGCGAGCGAGGTCCCGTAGATCCCGCCACCGACGATGACGACATCCGATGCATTGGACGTATCTGACATGAACTTACCTTCTTCTTTCCTGGCTATGTTCGGTATGTGGTTCGGCTCGGGGTCCGCCCGGCCCTTCCGCTCGGTCCAGCGGGAAATGGCAGAGCGTCGCGTTCCGCCCCGGCCCGGGCAGCGGTCGCTCCTCGACGCAGCGGCGCGGCAGGTCGCGCCCGTCGACCGACCTCGCGATCCGCCCCGACCAGCCCGTCGCGGTAAGGTTCCGCCGCACGATGTCGTCGGCCCGCGGGCAGCGTGTCTGGAACGCGCAGCCGCGCGGCATCGCGACCGGCGAGGGGATCGCCCCTTCGAGCGCGGGCATCAGCCCGGCATCCGTCGCGTCGCGATCCTCGGGCACCGCCGCCAGCAGGCTCGCGGTATAGGGATGGCGCGGCGCGGTGCAGACGCGGGCCGCCGGACCCTGCTCCACGAACTGGCCCAGATACATGACCCCCACCATGTCGGCCATGTGGCCCACCAGCGACAGATCGTGCGTGATCATGACATAGGTCAGGCCCAGATCCGCCTGCAGGTCGAGCAGCAGGTTGATGATCTGCGCCTGGACCGACACGTCGAGCGCCGAGACCGGCTCGTCCAGGACGAGGATCTCGGGCTCGCAGATGATCGCGCGGGCGATGGCGACGCGCTGGCGCTGCCCTCCCGACAGCTCGTTGGGATACCGGTCGAGATGCGCGGGCCCGAGGCCCACCTGCACGATCACCTCCTCGATCCGACGCCGCCGCGCGGCCGCTCCCCGGTGCAATCCGTGCACCACGAGCGCCTCGTTCAGGACCGCCGCGACCCGCATCCGCGGATCGAGCGAGGCGCGCGGGTCCTGCAACACCAGCTGGACGCGCTGGCGCATGGCGCGCCGCTCCCGGTCCGACATCTCCGCCAGATCCGCGCCGTCGATCCGCACCTCGCCGCCCGTGGCGCCAAGCAGCCCCACCAGAACGCGCGCCAGCGTGCTCTTTCCCGATCCGCTTTCGCCGACGATCGCATAGCAGCTGCCGCGCGCGACCTCGAAGCTGACCTTGTCGACCGCCCGGACGCTCTGCCGGGCCGAGGTCGCGAACCACCCCCGGTGAAGCCCGAAATCCTTGCAGAGATCCTTCACCACGACCACCGGCTCGTCGGTGCGCGCGGCCGGGGAGGCCTGCATCGCGTCCTGTCGCATCATCCGATCTCCTCGGCGAAATGGCACGCCACCGCGGCCGGGCCGACGGGGCGCAGCGCGGGATCTTCCGCGCGGCACCGCGCGCGCCCCGCCCCGTGCGGGCATCTGGGCTCGAACGCGCATCCCTTCGGCAGACGGCCGATCATCGGCGGCTCGCCCCCGATCGCGCGGAGCCTGCGGCTGCCCGTCGTGTTGACGAGGCGCGGCGCGGATTCCCTCAGCGCGCGCGTATAGGGGTGGCGGGGGTCGGCAAAGATCGCATCGACCGGCCCCGTCTCGACCACCCGGCCCGCATACATGACCGCCACGTCGTCGGCATACCGCGTGACGAGGCCCAGATCGTGGGTGACGATCATCATCGCCATGCCGCGCTCCTGCTGAAGCTGCCGCAGCAGCGTCAGGATCTGCTGCTGGATCGTCACGTCGAGCGCCGATGTCGGCTCGTCGGCCAGCAGGATGTCGGGATCCTGCGACAGCGCGAGCGCGATGACGATCCGCTGCTTCATCCCGCCCGAGAATTCGTGCGGGTACATTCCCAGCCGGGACTCGGCGTCGGGGATACGCACGTCGCGCAGCAGCGCGATCGCCCGCGCCCGCCGCTCCGACGGCGCGACACGGCCCCGGCCCGCGCGCGACAGCGCCTCGTCGAGCTGCGCGCCGACCGTCATCACGGGGTTGAGCGCGCTCGCCGCGTCCTGAAAGACGAGGCCCACACGCTCGCGCCTGAGCTTGCGGATCGCGGTCTCGCCCAGCCGGGACACGTCGTCCCCCGCGATGCGCAGCACGCCCGCCGAGATCTCGGCCTGCCCCGCGGGCAGCAGCGTCGCGACGGCCCGCATGAACGTGCTCTTGCCCGACCCGCTTTCGCCCACGACGGCCAGGGTGCGCCCCTGGGTCAGGGTGGCGCTCACCGCGCGGACGGCGACGACCGGCCCCTCCTGGGTGAGATACGACACGTCGACCGCGTCGGCATCGACGATCGGCCCCGCCTCGGATGCGGCGCGCGCATCGTTGCGGGGGGTGTCCTGCGACCGCCGCGTCCGGCGGCGCACCCGCCGCGTCGCATTGGCCGTCGGGTCGTAGATGTTGCGCAGCGCTTCGCCCAGCAGGTTGAAGGCGAGCGCCGACACCGCCAGGAACAGCCCCGGAAACGTGGCGAGATAGGGATGGCTGCGGATGTAGGACCGGCTTTCGCCCAGCATCGTGCCCCATTCGGGTTCGGGCGGCTGCACCCCCAGCCCGAGAAACCCGAGGCCCGAAGCCGCCAGCAGCGTCGAGGCGAAGAGCAGGCTCGACAGCGTCGCGAGCATTCCGAACATGTTGGGCAGGATGTGCAGAAAGATCACCCGCGCGGGCGAACATCCCAGCGATACCGACCCCTCGATAAAGGGCTCGGCCATGGTCGAACGGGTGACCGCCCGCGCGGTTCGCGCGAAGACCGGGATCGAGACGAGCCCCACGGCGATGATGACGTTCTGCGTCGTCGCGCCAAGGATCGCCACCACGGCCAGCGCGAAGACGATGTCGGGAAAGCTCAGCATCACGTCCGCCGCCCGCATCACCAGCGTGTCGAGCCATCCGCGGACATAGCCCGCCAGAATGCCGAGCGGCACGCCGATCACGAAGGCGATCGCGACCCCCCCGATCCCGATGCCGAGCGAGCTGCGCGCGCCGGTCAGGATCCGGCTCAGCACGTCGCGGCCGAGCTGGTCGGTGCCGAACCAGTGCTGTGCCGACGGCCCCTGCAGCGTCGCGCCGAAATTCTGCGCATAGGGATCGTGCGGTGCGAGATACGGCCCGAAGACCAGCATCACGGCATAGAGGCTGACGAGCGTCAGGCCGATCAGGCCCTTCGGCTCTCGCACGAGACGGCGCAGAACGTTGCGCCGCGATGTCGCGCTCGGCCCGGCCGCCTGCCGGCCGATCGGCAGGCGCAGGAAGTTGAGCCTCGAGGCGACGGCCTTTGCGGATACGGTCATGCTCACCCCCTGCTCTCGCGCGTGCGCGGATCGAGCCATTGCGTCAGAAGGTCGGTGCAGAGGTTGATGACCACGAAGAACACCGCGAACATCAGGATCGAGTACTGGATGATCGGGTAATCCGCGGCCCCCACCGCATCGACGAGCAGCCGCCCCACGCCCGGAATGCCGAAGACCGTCTCGGTGACGACCGACCCGCCCAGCATCGCGCCGAACTGGACCCCCGCCACGCTGACCGCCGCGACGAGCGAGTTGCGCAGGGCATGCGCGACGATCACCCGCGCCTCGGTCAGTCCCTTGGCGCGCGCCGTGTCGAGATAGTCGCGCCCCATCACGTCGAGCAGGCTCGACGTCACCATGCGGCTGAACATCGCCGCGGGGCGCGTGGCAAGCACGACGATCGGCAGCAGGAAATGCCAGGGCGATGCCGCGCCCGCCGCCGGCAACCACCCCAGATTGACCGCGAAGAGCCAGATGCAGAGCAATCCCAGCCAGTAGATCGGCATCGAGATCCCCGCCAGCGTGACCACCGTGACGGCCGCGTCGAACCAGCTGCCCTGCCGCAACGCGCAGGCGACCCCGGTGATCGTTCCGACGATCAGCCCGACCAGCAATCCGCCCACCGACAGGATCAGCGTGTTGGGCAGGCGCTCGGCGATCTCGACCGCGACGGGACGGCCCGTCCGGTAGGAGGTCGCGACCGCCGGATCGACGATCCCCCTGAGGAAATCGCCGTAGCGTTGCAGGACCGGCTCGTTCAGCCCCATGCGCTCGCGCATGTCCGCGACCTGTTCGTCCGACGCCATGTTTCCGGCCAGCATCCGCGCGGGATCGCCCGGGATCATGTCGATGAAGACGAACACCAGGATCGAGACGACGAAGAGTGTGGGCAGCGCGCTGCCCAGCCTGTTGATCGCATACATGCCGCGCACCGTGGCTCAGCTGTCGCTGGCGATCGTGACCCGGTCGAGCAGCAGCGTCTCGTCCGGCCGCACCGCCAGGTTCTGCACGTCGTCGCCGACGCCGAGCGCCTGCGTCTGGTACCACAGGAACACGAAGGGCTGCTCCTCCCAGACGATCTGCTGGACCTCGCCGTAGATCTCCTTCTGCGCGTCCGTGTCGGTGGTGCCGCGCCCCTCGGTCAGCAGCTCGTCCACCCGCGCGTCCGAGAACCCGGTCCGGTTCGCGCCCACCCCGGTATAGAAGAGCCGGTAGAGCGTGAAATCCATGCCCGCCGTCGCGCGACCCACCATCCCCATGTTGTCGGTCCGGTTCTCGGGGGGCTCGTTGATCGTCTGCGACCACGACCCGATATCCTTGACCAGCGGCTGCGCGTCGATCCCGATGGCCTGCCAGCTTCCGGCAAGCGCCTGGCACACCTGCGCGTCCTTGATGTAGCGGCCCGACGGGCACGTCATCTGCAGCGTCAGCTCGCCCTCGCCGTATCCCGCCTCCTCCAGCAGGGCTTTCGCCCGGTCGGGATCGAAGGGGATGGGATCGTAGGTCACGCGCAGTTCCTCCTGCGTGCCCGGCCCCGGCATCCCAACCGACGGCGTGCCGAGCCCGCCCAGAATGCCCTGGATGATCCCCTCGCGGTCGATGGAGAGGTTGAGCGCCTCGCGCACCTTCGGATCCTCGAGCGGGCCGCGCATGACCAGCTCCATGTTGATCGAGAACATCGAGGCCGGGTTGATCACATGCGCATCGCCGAGCGCGTCGATCGTCTCGATCGCCTCCGGCGGGACGCGTTCCACGATGTCGAGCTCGCCCGTCTCGATCAGCGCCATGCGCGAGCCGTCCTCGGGCACCGCCATGAACTCGATCCGTTCGAGCGTCGCAGGCTCGTCTCCGTCATAGCTTTCGTTGGGGACGAGGACGAAGCGTTCGCCGCCGATCACCTCGTCCACGACATAGGCGCCGCTGCCGACGGGGGTGCGGCCGAACTCGGCCCCCATCTCGCCCGCCGCCTCGGCATCGACGATCGACGCGGCCGTGTTGGCCAGCAGCATCATGACGTGGCCGTTGGGCTCGGTCATGTGGAATTCGACGCGATCCTCGCCCACGGCGACCGCCTCGCCCAGCGTCTCGTAGAGACCCAGATAGGTAGAGTTCAGTTCGGGATCGAGCATCCGGTTGAACGAGGCCGCGATGGCCTCCGCGTCGAGCGGCTTGCCGTTCGAGAATGTCCGCCCGGTCTCGACCGTGACCCAGAAGGTCATGCCGTCCTCCGAGAACCCCCAGTCCGTCGCGAGGTTGGGCACGATCTGGCTCTCGGCATCGACCTCGAAAAGCCCGTCCATCACCAGAAGGTTCACCGCGTTGCCCACCGGCAGCGTGTTGAAGCTCGGATCGAAGGTCACGGGCTCGGCGCCCACGCCGATCCTGAGCGTGCCCGACGGTGCCGCCTGCGCGGCAAGGGCCCCGAGGATCAGGCTGCTCGCCGATAGAAGGAGGGATTTGCGGAAATGGGACATGGACCTTGTGAACCTCTCTGTTGCACGTGCGTCCGCCGGGGCCTGACACGGCCCGGCCCGGACTGACGCAATCGGTTTCGACTGTTGGTTTGCGGGCATCTTCGGCGTGCCGTTGCAGGTCGATGAAACGCGAAGGCATCTCCTTGCGTCAACGCACGAGAATTGCGTTATCCATTACTTCCGGTTATGGGACGCGCATGAACGTCCGGCACGTCGAGATCTTTCTGGCGCTGATGGAAACACGCTCCGTGACCCGCGCGTCCGAGGCTCTGCGCCTTTCGCAACCCGCGGTGAGCAAGGCGCTCCGCCTTCTCGAGGCCGAGCTCGGCCTCAGCCTCTTCCAGCGAAGCAGCAAGGGCCTCGTCCCGACGCAGGAGGCCCGCGCCCTCTATGCCGAGGCGGAGCGCGCCTTCGCGGGCATCGTCAGCATGGAGCGCTTCGCCCGCAGCCTCGGCCGGATGGGACACAGCCGCCTCGTGGTCGCGACGATCCCGGCGCTCTCGCTCGGCTGGATGCCCTGCGTCGCGGGCGAATTCACGCGCCTCTATCCCGACGCATCGCTCAAGTTCGTGGCCGCCAGCTCGCCCGCGACGATGCAGCTCGTCGCCAATGGCGAGGTCGATGTCGGGATCTCGCAGACCCTGATCGAGGACCCGTCGGTCAACCGGCGCAAGCTCTTCGATCTCGAAGGCCTGATCGTCATGCCGAGGACCCACCCCCTCGCCGCACGGGACCGCCTGCGCATCCAGGATCTCAACGGAGAGCGCATGATATCGCTCTCCGACGGCGATCACCTGCGACGCGTCCTCGAGGGCCGGATGAGCGATGCCCGCGTCAACGTCATCTCCAGGCTCGAGGTGGCGCTCGGCGCGATGGTCTGCTCGCTGGTCCGGTCGGGCGGAACGCTCGGCATCGTGGACAGCGCGACCGCGCGGTCGCAGCCGCATGACGATCTCGTCTACCGGCCGCTCTCCCCCGCCCTCCTCGTGCCGATCTACCTTCTGCGCAACAGCCGCCGGTCCGCGGATCTCATCATGCAGAATTTCACCAAGCTCATCCTCTCGCGGGCCCCCGCCAAGTTCGTGCCGGACCGGTGACGGCCTTCGCGGGCGGGTGGGGCCCGCCCGCCTTCGGCCGCGCCGAAGGCCCGCCCCCTGTCGGCGCGTCCCGCTTTCCGACCCTGCGGGGCCGTGCGGATACCCTCAGAACCGGGTGATGACCGTGGCCCCCACGGACTGGAAGCTGTCCATGGCCATCAGCGCGGCGGGGGCATCCGCGAGGGCGATCCGGTCGCCCACCAGCCGCGCGGGATCGACCCTGCCGCTCGCCACCATGTCGAGCATCGCGCCGTAGCGATGCGCCTGCATCCCGTGCGAGCCCAGCAGCTCGATCTCCTGCCCGACGATCCGGGGCATGGGCACGGCGGGGGCGGCATGATCCCCGAGCATCAGGCCCACCTGCACATGCTTGCCCCGTGGCCTGAGGCACAGGATCGAATTGGTCATCGTCACCGAATGCCCGAGCGCGTCGAGCGAGACATGCGCCCCGCCGCGCGTGATCTCGCGGATCGCTCCGGGCACGTCGGCCGTCCCGCCGTCGATCGCCGCCACCGCCCCCAGTTCCCGCGCGAGGGACAGCTTCGCGGGGTCGAGATCGACGCCGATCACGTTCGCGCCCGCCGCCGCCGCGATCATGATCGCCGACAGCCCGACGCCGCCGCAGCCATGCACCGCGACCCACTGGCCCGCGCTGACCCTGCCCTGATCGACGACCGCCCGGAACGATGTCGCGAACCGGCAGCCGAGGCTCGCCGCGGTGGCGAAGTCCATGTCTCCGGGCAGCGCGACGAGGTTCAGGTCGGCCTGATGGATGGCCACGTATTCCGCGAACGATCCCCAATGGGTGAAGCCCGGCTGTTCCTGATGCAGGCAGACCTGCTGATGCCCGGCATTGCATTCCGAACAGCTGCCGCAGCCGCAGATGAACGGCACGGTGACCCTGTCGCCCACCCTCCAGCCGGTCACGTCCCTGCCCGCCGCCTCGACCACGCCCGCCAGTTCGTGCCCCGGCACATGGGGCAGCGCGATGCCGTCGTCATGGCCCATCCAGCCGTGCCAGTCGCTGCGGCAGATGCCGGTCGCCATGACCCGGACGACGACCCCGTGCGGCTCGGGCACCGGGTCCGCCACGGTGACGAGCTTCGGCGCTTCCCGGAAATTCTCGAAGAGGACGGCTTTCATGTCGGGACCTTTCCGCGCTGATCGTGTCTCGCCCGCCTCGAACGGCTTAAGGAATGCGGGATCATCGAGGGCTATCAGGCCGATCCCGACCGCCGCAAGCTCGGGCGCGGCGTCATGGCCGTCGTCCAGCTGCGCCGCTCGGAGCACGACCGGCCCTCGACCGCGGAATATCGGCGCAGCGTCGAGACGACGCCCGGCATCCCGTCGTGTCACACCACCACCGGGGCCGACGATGTCCTGCTGATCGTCGCGGCCCGCGATCCCGACGATGACAGCAACTTCGTGGACACCACGCGGCCGCCCCCTGACCGCCTGTGCAACCTTCCCGCGGGGGAGGGTTTCCGGCCCGCGCAACCCTGCCGCCGCGCGGGAACAGGCGGCCCCCCCGCTCCGTTTGCAAGCGTCATCCATCTCCGCCCCGAGGAGGCCTCATGGTTCCCGCCTGGCTGCACATCCTGTCGATCCTGTCCCTGCTCGCGGGGCTCGCCTCGGCCATCGTCATCGCGATCGACGAGGCCCGCGATCCCCAGCACATGTGGATCATGAACGTCGTCTGGCCGGCCACCGCGCTGTTCGCCAGCGTCATCTCGCTCTGGGGCTACTTCGCCTACGGCAAGCTCGCCGCCCGGAGCCGCGCCATGCCCGCGATGCGCAACGACGAACCGATGCCGAGCAAGACGCGCACCCCCTTCCCCGCCATGGTGGCCAAGGGCGCGGCCCATTGCGGCAGCGGCTGCGCGCTCGGCGACATCGTGGCCGAATGGCTGGCCTTCTTCGTGCCCGCCATCGCGATCTGGCTCGGCTGGCAGACCGTCTTTCCCGAAAAGATCTTCGCCGTCTGGGTGCTCGACTTCATCCTCGCCTTCGCCTTCGGCGTGGCCTTCCAGTATTTCACGATCAAGCCGATGCGCGAGCTCTCGGTTGGCCAGGGGCTGCTCCAGGCGGTCAAGGCCGACGCGCTGTCGCTGACCTCGTGGCAGGTCGGCATGTACGGCTTCATGGCCGTCGCGCATTTCTGGATCTTCGGCCATCTCCTCGGCATACGGCTCGAGGTCCCGACGGTGGAGTTCTGGTTCATGATGCAGCTCGCCATGCTCTGCGGCTTCGTCACGGCCTATCCGGTGAACTGGTGGCTCATCACCATCGGCGTGAAGGAAAGGATGTGACGCGTCCCGCCCGCCATCTCCGCGCGCCCCGCAGGGCGGACGGTCCCGGGCGGGCCTAGACGCGCCGCCCGAACGCGCCATGTCGAGCGATGGCCCGACGCCGCGCCGATCCTTTCTGCGGGAGATACGCCTCGATGACTGCCCGACGCGCCGCCTTCGCCGTTCCCGGCGACCTTGCGACCCTCACCGGCGGCTACATCTACGACACCCGCCTGATCGAGGGCCTGCGCGACCTCGATCGCGCCGTGACGCATGTGCCCCTCGGCCCCTCCTTCCCCGATCCGACCCCGGCCGACATGCGGGACGCCGCCGAACGCCTCGCGGCGATCCCGCCGGATTGCCCGGTCATCATCGACGGGCTGGCGATGGGGGCGATGGACGACGCGGTGCTGGCGGGCATGTCCGCCCCGATCGTGGCCCTCGTTCATCACCCGCTGGCCTTCGAGGGGGGTCTGCCGCCCGAACGCCGCGACCATCTCTACCGGACCGAGCGCGGCAATCTCGACCGCGCCGCCCATATCCTGGTCCCGAGCCCGCATGTCGCCTCGCTACTGGTCTCGGATTACGGCGTGGCCGGGGACAGGATCACCGTCGCCCGCCCCGGCACCGATCCCCGCCCCCGGCGATCCGCCAAGGCCGATCCCCCGCTGATTCTGGCGGTCGGCATCCAGATGCACCGCAAGGGGCACGACGTGCTGCTGCGGGCCCTGGCGCGGCTCTCCGACCGGCCCTGGCAGGCGGTCGTCGCAGGCGCACCGATCGACACGGCCCATGCCGGAATGCTGACGCGCCTCGCGGGCGAGCTCGGGCTGTCCGACAGGGTCCGCCTTGCCGGTCGCGTGACGGGCGAGGCGCTCGCCTCCCTCTACGAAAGCGCGCAGATCTTCGCGCTCGCCACCCGGTACGAGGGCCACGGCATCGTCTTCGACGAGGC
Organism: Palleronia sp. LCG004; assembly: GCF_032931615.1. Taxonomy (NCBI): domain Bacteria; kingdom Pseudomonadati; phylum Pseudomonadota; class Alphaproteobacteria; order Rhodobacterales; family Roseobacteraceae; genus Palleronia; species Palleronia sp. LCG004. Next base: position 127,781 of record NZ_CP136762.1, on the reverse strand, counting down.
GATGGCCTATGGCCTCCCGATCGTGAGCTGCGACACCGGTGCCGTGCCCGACACGGTCGCGCCGGGGGCGGGCATCCTCGTGCCGCCGGACGATCCCGACGCCTTCGCCCGCGCGCTCGCCACCCTGCTCGACGATCCGGCGCGACTGGCGGCGATGGCGGACGCCTCGGCCAGGGCCGGCGCGGCGCTTCCGGGCTGGACCGCGACGGCCGGGGTCGTCGAGGGCATCCTGTCGCGCATCGACGCCGGAATGCCCGCATGATGGCCGAGGACGACGCGACCCTCGCCCGCCGCCTCGCGGCCGAGGCGGGTGCCCTCCTGCTCGATCGTTGGTCTAGGCGCTCGACGCTGGCCGTGACGACCAAGCGCGCGGGCGATTTCGTCTCCGACGCCGACCGCGCGGCCGAGGATCACATCCGCGCAGGCCTGTCCGCCGCGCGCCCCGACGACGGCTGGCTGGGCGAAGAGACGGGGGCCGCCGCCGGCACTGCGCGGCGCTGGATCGTCGATCCGCTCGACGGCACCACGAACTTCCTGCGCGGCATAGGCCATTGGTGCGTGTCGATCGCGCTCGAGGAGGCGGGCTCGCTTGTGCTGGGCGTGGTGCACGACCCCGTCAGGGGCGAGACCTTCGCCGCCCGGCGCGCAGAGGGGGCCACGCTAAACGGCGAGCGGATCGGTGTGTCGCGGACGGGCGACCTCTCGGCCGCGCTCTTCGGCACCGGCATTCCGTTCGGCGGCATGCCGCATATCGACGACCACGCCGCCGACATCGCGCGCCTGATGCCGCGCTGCGCGGGCGTGCGCCGGATGGGCGCCGCGGCGCTGGATCTCGCCTATGTCGCGGCGGGGCGGCTCGACGGGTTCTGGGAACGCAGGCTGCAGCCCTGGGACATCGCCGCGGGGCTCGTCCTCCTGCGCGAGGCCGGCGCGACCGTCGAGGGCTGGATGCCCGGCGAGGCACCCGAGGATACCGGCACCGTGGTCGCCGCGACGCCCGAAGTGTTCCCCGCCTTCGCGGGCACGCTTCGCGGCGCCGACGTCCCGCCCCCGGGGCGCTGAGGGCACTCACTCCAGCCGTGCGAAAAGATCCCCCGACGACGCATCCGCGGGCAGCGACGCCAGCCAGTCGCGCAACGCCCGGCCGTCGCGCCAGTCGGACCAGAGAAAGCGCGCCCCCTCGCCCACCACGACGTTGAAGCGGTATGGCCCGATCTCCTCCAGCCGGGCGACGACGCGCTCGGTGAAATCGGCAAAGCCCGGCAGGTATTCGACCGACACCATCGGCACCGGCCGCGACAGGCCCGACAGCACCTCGATCTCGTAACCCTCGACATCGATCTTGACGTAGGCCGGGAGCCCGTGCCGCGCGATCAGATCGTCGAGCGTGACCATCCGGACCGTCTCGGCCCGGTCCCACCGCACGTGACCGAAGCCGGGCGCGGACGCCGCGCCGTCCACGAAGGCCGTCTGCAGCGACGAGACCGTCGGATGACGGGACGAGACCGCCATCCTGGCCTCGCTCGCCGACCCGCCGAGCGCGCATTCGACCAGCGTGACGTCCCGGGGCAGCGTGCGGCGCAGATACCACGCAAAAAGCGATTGCGGCTCGACCGCCACGACGCGCGCGCCCGCCCGCCGCATCGCCCGCGACCGCGTGCCGACATGGGCCCCCACGTCGATCGCGAGGTCCCCGGGCCCGAGGATCCCCGCATAGAACCGCCGCCACGCCCGGATGGTCACCGGGTTGTGATAGATCGCCAGCGACCGCGCGAGGCCGAGCCATCGGTTCATCTTCTGCCCTTTCGATGCTTCGGGATCGACGTAGCGTTCGGCCGCGCCTGTCCAGTGCCGAGCGTCCCCGCATCCGGCATCGCGGACCCGCCGGACACCGAAGTCCTTTGATAATGCAGCGATTGCCCTATGATTGCGGAGGGGGAAATCCGAACAAGGTACGCCATGCCGTCAAGCCCACTCGCAGTCACGGGGGTCCCGACCCCCGCAGACGAACTTGCGGACCGCGAGGGCGACGCCTCCGCGCTGGCCCCCCGTCCCGTGGAGCGGCTGAACCGCCTGCGGGCGGATCTGAAGATGGGCCTGCCGGTCGTCCTGCAGGACGGCGAGGCGCGCCATCTCGTGGCGCTCGTCGAAACCATGACGGAGGCGCGCCTCGCCGCGCTCCGCGAACTCGGCACCCCCGAGATCGTCGTGACCGCGCGCCGCGCCGCGGCGCTCGGGATCGCGCCGGCCATCCCGTCCGACACGCTGCGGCTGCGCCTGCCCGACACTGCGGGCCGCGACTGGATCGCCGCGCTCTCCGGTCAGAACGGCCCCGGATGCACCGATCCCGGCGACGCCCTGCCCCGCCCCGTACCCGGCACCGCGCCCCATGACGCGGCAATCCGCATCGCCGTCGCGCTGCAATCCGTGCCCGCGATCCTGGTCGTGCCGCTGAGTGCGCGGGACGATCCCCGCATCGCCGCGCTCGGTCTCGGTGCCATGCCCCTGCCGCTCGTGGCCGATGCCCTGCTGCGATCCGGCATCCAGTCCCCGGTCAGCGCGGCGCGCCTGCCGATGGACGCGTCCGAGGCGGGCCGCGTGCAGGTCTTCCGCCCCGATGACGGCGGGGCCGAGCATTTCGCGATCGAGATCGGCGCGCCCGACCTCTCGGCCCCGGTCATGGTGCGCCTGCATTCGGCCTGTTTCACCGGCGACGTGCTCGGCAGCCGGAAATGCGATTGCGGCCCGCAACTGCGCGCCTCCATGGCGGCGATGGCCGAGGAAGGCGGCGGCGTGCTGCTCTACCTCAACCAGGAGGGGCGTGGCATCGGCCTCGCCAACAAGCTCAGGGCCTATGCGCTTCAGGATGCCGGGCTCGACACGGTCGAGGCGAACCACTGGCTGGGATTCGAGGACGATCAGCGCGATTTCCGCATCGGCGCCCGCATGCTCGCCTCTCTCGGGATCTCGCAGGTGCGCCTGATGACGAACAATCCCGCCAAGACGGCGAGCCTTGCGGCCCACGGGATCGACGTGGTCGACCGCGTGCCCCTGCGCGTCGGCCGCACCGCGCAGAACGCGCAATATCTCGCCACCAAGGCCGCCAAGTCGGGGCACCTGCTGTGACGACCGCGCCCGCGCTCTGGTGTGTCGGCCCCGGCGGGGCCGAGATGCGCCCCGGCGCGATGGGCGACGGCGTCCTCGTCGACACGCTCTTCTCCGGGATCAGCCGTGGGACCGAGCGGCTCGTCCTCGACGGCCGCGTTCCGGACAGCGAGCATGACAGGATGCGCGGCCCCGCCATGGAAGGCGCATTCCCCTTCCCCGTGAAATACGGCTACAGCGCCGTCGGCCGCGTGGCCGAGGGGCGGCTGGCCGGTCGCGCGGTCTTCGCGCTCCATCCGCATCAATCCCGCTTTCGCCTGCCCGAGGACGCGCTGACCCCGCTTCCCGAAGGGCTGCCGCCGGCCCGCGCGGTCCTCGCCGCGAACATGGAAACCGCGCTGACGCTGATCTGGGACAGCGGTGCCGGACCCGGCGACCGGATCGCGGTCGTGGGCGCGGGCGTCGTGGGCGCGCTGACCGCCTACCTCGCCGCGCGGCTGCCCGGTGCCGAGGTGACGCTGATCGACACCAACCCCGCACGGGCCGCGCTGGCCCGGGACATGGGCTGCGCCTTCGCCGACCCCTCGGGGGCCCCCGCCGAATGCGACGTCGTCCTGCATCTCTCGGCCTCGGCCGAGGGGCTTGGAACGGCGATGGCCTGCGCGGGCACCGAGGCCACCATCGTCGAGGGCAGCTGGCACGGCACCGGCAACGTGGCCGTGCCGCTCGGCGGGGCGTTCCACAGCCGCCGCCTGCGCGTCGTGGGCTCGCAGGTCGGCCGGATTCCCGCCGCGCGCGCCCCGCGATGGACCTATGCGCGCAGGCTGGCCAAGGCGCTCGACCTGCTGCAGGACGACACGCTCGACGCGCTCGTCTCGGGCGAGACGGAATTCACCGACCTGCCCGACCGCTACGCCGCGATCCTGTCGGACCCCGCCACCCTCTGCCACCGCATCCGCTACGACCCAAAGTAAGGAGATACCATGTTCGCCGTCGAAGTCCGCGACCACATCATGATCGGCCATTCCCTGCCCGCGCCCGTCTTCGGCCCGGCACAGGGGATGCACGGCGCGACCTTCACGGTCGACGCGGCGTTCTTCACCGACCAGATCGACCGCCACGGCCTCGTCGTCGATATCGGCCTCGCGACCGAGGCGCTGGCGGAAACGCTGGAGCCGCTGCGCTACAAGAACCTCGACGAGGTGCCCGAATTCGAGGGCAAGTTCACGACGACCGAATTCCTCTGCGGCCATATCTTCGAAACGCTCGCCGCGCAGGTGAAGGCGGGCAAGCTCGGCGACGAGGGGCGCGTGAAGAAACTGCGCATCATGCTGCACGAAAGCCACCTCGCCCGCGCCTGGTACGAGGCGGAGATCTGAGGCGTGGGATTCTCTCCCGACTGGCTCGCCCTGCGCGATCCGGCCGACAGGGCGGCGCGCGACCGCGCTCTTTTGCAGCGGGCCGCCACCGCGGCGGGCCCCGCACCGCTGGTCGTCGACCTCGGATGCGGCACGGGGGCGACCTGGCGCGCTCTGGCCCCCCTCCTGCCCGAGGGGACGCGCTGGCGGCTCGTCGACAACGATCCCGCGCTGCTGGAGATCGCAAAGGCCAATGTGGGCGCGACCGCCGACTGCGTGGTGGCCGATCTTGCCGGAATCGACGCCCTGCCGCTTCAAGGCGCCACGCTGATTACCGCGTCGGCGCTGCTCGACCTCATGCCCGAGGCGTGGCTCTCGGCCTTCGCCGCACGGGTTCAGGCACCGTTCTACGCGGCGCTCTCCTATGACGGGCGGATGGAATGGGCGCCGCCCGATGACCGCGACGGTGCCGTGACCGCCGCGTTCAACCGCCATCAGCGCGGCGACAAGGGGCTCGGCCCCGCTCTCGGCCCCGATGCCGCCGACCGGGCCGAGGCGCATTTCACCGCGCGCGGCTTCGCGGTCCACCGCGCCGACAGCCCGTGGCGGATCGGTCCCGACATGGCCGCCTTGCAGCGCGAGCTGACGCATGGCATCGCCATGGCCGCGGGCGAAACCGGCCTGCCCGATGCCGAACGCTGGGGCCGCGATCGCGACGACGCGGCGGACCGGACGAGCTGCATCGTCGGTCATGTCGATTTCCTCGCCCTGCCCCCGCCCCGCCCGGAGGAGACACCCGATGTGCGACACTGACGTCACCCAACGCGCGTGGGAGCGCCTTCTCGCCGTCCGCGCGGGGACGGCCTGCAATTGCTGCGGCGACTGGACCGAGGGCGAACGCTCGGCCCTGCGCCTCTACGGCCCCCTCGCGCGCCGCGATCTCGGTCCGGTCGCCGTGGCGCAGATCGGCCAGTCGCTCGACGGCCGCGTCGCGACCGTGACGGGCGACGCGCGCGACGTCTCGGGCAAGGACGGCCTCACGCATCTGCACCGGATGCGCGCGCTGGTCGACGGGGTCATCATCGGCATCCGCACCGCGCTCCACGACAATCCGCGCCTGACCGTGCGGCTCTGCGACGGGCAGAACCCCGCCCGCATCGTCATCGACCCGCGCGGCCGGCTGCCCGCCGATGCGCCGGTCCTGGCCGATGACGGGGCCCGCAGGATCGTCGTGCAATCCGTGGACCGCGCATGGCCCGAAGGCATCACCGCCATCCGCCTGCCAGCGACAGACGGCCAGATCGACCCGGCCGCGATCCTTTCGGCACTCCGCTCCGAAGGGTTGCAGAGTCTTCTGGTCGAGGGCGGCGGCATCACCATCGCGCGCTTCCTCGAGGCGGGCCTGCTCACCCGGCTGCAGGTCTCGATCGCGCCCCTCCTGATCGGCGACGGCCCGCAGGGGCTGACCCTGCCCAACCCGATGGAGAAGCTCAGCGACGCGATCCGGCCCGAGATGTGGACCTTCCTGCTGGGCAGCGACGTGGTCTTCGATTGCGGCTTCGGCCCCGAGGCGGCCGAGGCGAACCGCCCGATGCACTGAACGCGGCCACCCCCGGTCGCCTCACGCCTCGCGCCGCGCGAGGATCTCCGCCATGCCCGCCACGTCCGGAAAGGCCGCCACGGTGCCGGCCTGCGCGACCGTATGCGCCGCCGCGCGCGCGCCATGCGCCAGCGCCAGGGGATCGAGCCGCCCGCCCCGTCCCAGCGCCGAGGCGAGCGCCACCGCCATGAAACTGTCGCCCGCCCCCGTCGTATCGACGACCCGGCAGGGACATGCGGGCACGTGGCTGCACCCGTCCGCGTCGATCAGTTCGGCCCCCGCCTCGCCGAGCGTCAGCACCAGCTGCCCGACGCCCGCATCGCGCAGCGCCTCCACACCGCCGAGCGCCGCCGCCTCCCCCTCGTTCACGAAGGCCATGTCCACCAGCGGCCACAGCTCCGCGAAATAGGGCTGCAGCGGCGAGGGATTGACCGCGATCCGCATCCCGCGCGCCCGCGCCTCGCGCAGCAGCGCGGCCGTCGTCCCGCCCGAAAGGTTCCCCTGCATCACCAGCAGATCCCCCCGCGCCGCATCCCCGAGCGTCGGCACCGCCCGCCCGGGGCTCAGCGCGGTGGCGGCCTCGCGCGTGGTGATGACCGCGTTCTCGCCCCGCTCGGCCATCAGGATGATCGAGAAGTCGCTCGCGACGTCCGCGATCTCGACCAGTTCGACCTCCAGCGGCTCGGCGGCGAGGCGCTGCGCGATCTCCGCCGCACGGGCATCGGAGCCGACCGCCGCGATCAGGCGGCAGGCGATCCCCGCGCGGGCGAGCGCGATGGCCTGGTTCGCCCCCTTGCCGCCCAGATCGTGCGACAGCGTCGCCCCGAAGATCGAGGCCCCCGGCGCGGGCAGGTCCGCCACGGAGAGCGTCTCGTCCAGCGCCACGTTGCCGACGACATATGCTTTGACCACGAAGACCTCTCCCGGTTGGCAAGGATGAACGGCCGCGGATCGTCCGCGACGGGGCCATCTCTAGCATCCGGCTCCGCGCTGGAAACCGTTATCGTCGCCCGGCGGTGTCCCCGTCGCCGCCGACCCTCGGCGGAATGAAGGGCGACACCTGCGGCCCGAAGGCGATGATTGGAAGGCCCGCGGGGATGCAGGAATCGGGCACCTCCGCCCGCCGCCGACGCCCCCCGCGCCGCGCCGATTCCGGCGCGCATCGCCCGCGAACCGGCACCGATCGCCCCCCTGCCCCGCCGCGCGGGCACTTTCGGCCCCGTTTTTTGGGCGGAATCCCCTCCGGCGGGCAAAAAAAGCCTTGCCCGACTCTGCGATCTCGTTTCACTTACGCTACAAGAGGTAAAAAACGTCAAAATCCGTAATAATCGGCTCAAGACCGAGGGCAGTAATGAACCAGAGAATCGACGCGCTTGTCGGCGACCACGCCGAGAAGTTGTCCGAGCGTCTGAAGAAGCACCGCGAACAGCTCTTCCCGCCCCATTCCCGCAAGGAGCTGAGGCGCTTCACCTCGGGCGAGGTCGCGCAGCTCCTCGGGGTCAAGGACGCCTATCTTCGCAAACTCTCGCTCGACGGCAAGGGCCCCAATCCCGAAACCGGCTCCGGCGGGCGCAGGCTCTATACCCCCGAACACATCATCGAGCTGCGGCAATACCTGGAAAAGGGCGCGAAGCATCCCGGCACCTACCTGCCCGGCCGTCGCGAGGGCGACCACCTGCAGGTCATCACCGTGATCAACTTCAAGGGCGGGTCGGGCAAGACCACGACCTCGGCGCATCTGGCGCAGAAATGCGCGCTCGACGGCTACCGCGTCCTGACGATCGACCTCGATCCGCAGGCCTCGCTCTCGGCGCTGCACGGATTCCAGCCCGAATTCGACCTGCTCGACGGCGGAACGCTCTACGACGCGATCCGCTACGAGGACCCGGTGCCGATCCGCGACGTGATCCAGCGCACCTATTTCCCCAATCTCGACATCGTGCCGGGCAATCTCGACCTCATGGAGTTCGAGCACGACACCCCCCGGGCGCTGATGAACCGCGACGGGGCGATGTTCTTCACCAAGATCGGCTCGGTCCTGGCCGAGATCGAGGACGAATACGATCTCGTCGTGATCGATTGCCCGCCGCAGCTGGGCTATCTCACGATGTCGGCCCTGTCGGCCGCGACCGCGATCCTCGTGACGGTGCATCCGCAGATGCTCGACGTCATGTCGATGTGCCAGTTCCTGCTGATGACCTCGAACCTGCTAGGCGTGGTCTCCGAGGCGGGCGGCGACATGAGCTATGACTGGCTGCGCTACGTCGTCACCCGCTACGAGCCGGGCGACGGGCCGCAGAACCAGATGGTCAGCTTCATGCGCTCCATGTTCGGCGAGCATGTGCTGAACCATACCGTACTGAAATCGACCGCGATTTCGGATGCGGGCATCACCAAGCAGACCCTCTACGAGGTCGAGAAAAGCCAGTTCACCCGCTCGACCTACGACCGCGCGATGGAAAGCCTCAACGCCGTCAACGGCGAGATCGAGGGCCTGATCCAGACCGCCTGGGGGAGGAGCTGATGGCTCGCAAGGATCTGATGAAGGGCCTCATGGGCGAGGACGAGGACTCCCCCTCCCCCGCCCCGAAGCCAGACCCGCAATCGCCCGGCCCCGACGCCCCGCGCAAGCGCGCGGGCCCGCGCTATTCCAAGGGCGCGATCGGCGCGGTGTCGCAGTCGATCGCCGACCTCAAGACCCGCTCCATCGTCGATCTCGATCCCTTCACGATCGAGGCGGGCGGCCTGCAGGACCGGCTCGAACACGACGATGCCGACCATGCCCTGCTGATGGACTCGCTCAAGACCTACGGTCAGCAGGTCCCGATCCTCGTGCGGCATCACCCCGAGACGGCGGATCGCTACCAGATCGTCTATGGCCGCCGCCGGGTGCTGGCGCTGCGCGATCTGGGCCAGCCCGTGAAGGCGATGATCCGCGATCTCGACGATCGCGAGGCGATCATGGCGCAGGGCCAGGAGAACTCGGCCCGCCGCGACCTCAGCTTCATCGAGCGGGTGAACTTCGCCCGCCAGATGATCGAGGCCGGCTACGACCGCAAGATCATCGGCGACGCGCTTTCGACAGATAAGACATTGATTTCGCGTATGATTTCCATATCCGAATCGCTTCCGGTCGAGCTGATCGAGACGATCGGTGCCGCCCCCGGCATCGGCCGCGACCGCTGGCTCGACTTCTCCCGCCGCTGGACCGAAGCCGAGTACGACATCGAGGATGCCGAGACCATGCTCTCGAGCTGCCCCTCCGACGGGTCGGATGCGCGCTTCGACTACCTCCACGAATGGCTGACGCGCAAGGACCGTACGGTGCCCCGCCAGGCCCCCGTCCCGCGCCCCCCGAGAGAGCCGCTGAAACGCCCCGACGGCGTCGCCTACGGCCACCTCACGCGCGGCCCGAAAAGCACGAGGATCGAAATCTCCGCGGCCCGAGGCAGGGGCTTCGACACCTGGCTCGCCGAGAACCTCGACAGAATTCACCGCGACTGGCTGAACGGCCGCGGCGAAGAGGGACCGTAAGGTCCCGACCCGAGCAGTAGAAACCACAAACAGGAGCACGACCAGGCAGACCAGAAAATAAAAAGCCCCCCGAACCGAAGTCCGAGAGGCTGGTCTTGTAGATCTGACAATCAGCAAGCTAGCCGCTCAAGTTGACAGCTGTCAACACCCGTCGGGTCGACGGGGCGGATAAGTCTTGCCTCGTGATAAGATAATGGACCGATTTCTTCCGACGCCCCCGGGCGAACGGCCTCTTGCGGCTGACCGATCGTCAGCTTCCCCCCTGCCCCGGCTCCCGAAATGGCCCCTCTTCAAACGGCTGGCCGTGTGCCGCCGGACCTTCGGTCTTTCCGACCGGACGCTGGGGGTCCTCAACGCGCTCCTCACCTTTCATCCGAGGAACGAGCTCGACCCCGCGGAATCCCTTGTCGTGTTCCCCTCGAACGCCACCCTCTCCGCCCGGGTTCATGGAATGCCCGAAAGCACCCTGCGCCGTCACCTCGGCCATCTGGTCCGCGCGGGCTTCCTGATCCGGCGCGACAGCCCCAACGGCAAGCGCTATGCCCGCCGCGCCCGCGATGGCGATCAGGGCCGGGCCTTCGGCTTCGACCTGACCCCCCTGCTGCAACGTGCCGGCGAGATCGCGGAAGCCGCCGAGATGGTCGAGGCGGAAGCGGAAGAACTCCGCCGACAGCGCGAGGACCTCGCCGTCGATCTCCGCGAAGCATCCGACCTTTCCGCCGACGAGAGCGAAAGTGTCTTCACGGAAATCCGAAAGGCCCTGCGCCGGGTTCTGTCGAAGGAAGCCGTCGCCGAAATGCGCGCGCGGTTGGCCGTCGTTCTGGACGCGCTCAGGTCGCGGTTGGCTGCTGCCAAAAGGTCGGAAGTGAGCGGCAATGACACTCAGAATGAGCGGCACCATCAGAGATCGAAACCATATTACCCTGATGAAAGTACGGCCCCACCGAATGAGCCCACGCTGGAGCATGTCCGGGAGGTCTGCCCGGATATCGAAAGCTTCTGCCCGGGAGGCACCAAGGATTGGTCATCGCTTTTTGCCAGCGTCGAGATGCTTGGGAGAATGATCGGGATCGGGCCGAAGCTCTGGTCACAGGCTGTCGATGCGATGGGACCGAGGGCAGCGGCGGCGACTTTGGCGGCGCTTGTTCAGAGAACGAGTGAGATCCGCAATCCCAGTGCGTATCTTACGGTTCTTGTTCGGAAGGCCAGGCATGGGGCGTTTTCGTCGAAGGTGATGCTGGGGTCGCTTTCGGCGGCGCAAAGTTGACAGCTGTCAACTTTTGGTCGGACTGACTGATTTGTTCGGGCTGCGGACTGGGCGTTTGCGAAAAGTTGACAGCTGTCAACTTTGCACGTTTCGGGCATTGCGATGCGCCGGTTCGCTGCCAGCGGTGTCTCGGCACAAACCGTAGAATGGACTTCCGCGACGCGATGAGACACCTCGACCGGCATGGGGTAATCAGCGATGCAAAGGGCGCGCCGAAGGTCATCGTGAGGATGAGACTTCCTGCGTCTGCGAATTCCTTGGGCTCTTGCGGACCGCGGACGGATCTTGAAGACCGGACCAGCTTTCCGGTCGGGCTTTCACGGGAGCGGCGAATGCAGCGGGATCTGCATGCCGGGATCGTTACCGGTTCCGAGGATACGAGCGCGCAGACGCGTGGCGATTACATCCGGTCGTCCAGGTGCCGGACGATGTCCATGCGTTCGTGCAGGATGGCGATGACGACCGGGCGGGCGACGTCGAGCCAGACGATGTAGTGATGCTCGCACCGATGGATGTGGATGCCGTCGGGAAGCGTGTCGAAGGATCGCGAGGCGGCGCGGCCGTCGCCGACGGCATCGAGGCAACGTTCGATCAGATCGAAATATCGGTCGGCCTGGTCGAGGCCCCAGGTTCGGTACGTGTAGATCCAGATCTCGCGCAGATCGTCTTCGGCCGCGAGTGTAAGGTCGTAGCTCTTCATGCGGGGGATCTAGCGGTCGAGTTGCTTGCGGGCGTCGGCGCGGATCTCGGCCATGGAGCGGGTCGAGAATTCGCCGCGACGGGCCTGATCGATCCTGGGTTCGAGAAACTGCGAAAGCGCGGCGAATGCCTGATCCTCGGACAGGCCGTCGAGGGCAGGGGCATCGCTGAGCGTGCGGCGCAGAACGTATTCCTTGATGCTCTGACCGCTCAGGGCGGCGATCGCCTTGAGTTTCTGATGCTGTTCGGGGCTGATATCTATCGAAAGACGTGGCATCCGGCGTTCCTGACTGTTCGGGACCCACAAAACAACATTTGTGTGCCTGCCGTCAATACAAGGCCTGCGGGTGTCGGTTGCAAGCTGCACATGCGGGTCGCTTGGACGGGTGGGGGCGATGCGTCCCGTGGATGCGTCCCGGTGCGGCTGGACATCCGGCCGAAGCTCCGGTCCCTTGTGGGGCAGGCGCTTTCCGCCCCCATGTCGTCACCAGCAGGCCCGATCCGATGAACACAGCCCCCTCGTTGCCGATGAAGGATCGTTTCGATCTGCCCGATGGCATCCGTTACCTCGACGGCAATTCGCTCGGGCCCATGCCGAGGGGCACGCAGGAGCGGGTCGAGGAGGTGATGCGGGACGAATGGGCGCGCAACCTCATCAAGGCGTGGAACGACAACCACTGGATGGATCTGCCGTCGCGGGTGGGCGCGAGGGTGGCCCGCCTGATCGGTGCGCCCGAGGGCAGCGTCACGATGGGCGACACGTTGTCGATCAAGCTGTTCCAGGCGCTGTCGGCGGGCCTGAAGCTGCGGCCCGGACGGCGGGTGATCCTGACGGACAGCGGCAACTTTCCGTCGGACCTCTATGTCGCGCAGGGGCTGATCCGGCAGCTCGACCGGGATCACGAGTTGCGGATCGTGGCCCCCGAGGAGGTGGCGGGCGCGCTGGACGAGGATGTGGCCGTGGCGATGATCACGCAGGTCGATTACCGCACCGGCCGTCTGCATGACATGGAGGAGATCACCGGGGCCGCGCATGCGGCGGGGGCGGTGATGCTCTGGGATCTCGCGCACAGCGCGGGGGCCGTGCCGGTCGATCTGGCCGGGTCGAATTGCGAATTCGCGGTCGGCTGCACCTACAAGTACCTCAATGGCGGGCCGGGCGCGCCCGCCTTCATCTATGCCCGCGACGAGATCGCGGAGGTGATGGAGCCCGCGCTGGCCGGGTGGATGGGCCATTCCGAGCCCTTCGCGTTCGTGCGCGACTACGATCCGGCACCGGGCATCGAGCGGATGCGCGTGGGCACGCCGCCGGTGCTGCAACTCGCGGCCCTCGAGCAGGCGCTGACCGTCTGGGAGGGCGTCGAGATGTCCGCGATCCGCGAGGCGTCGATCCGCCTGAGCGAGCTGTTCATCGCGGAGGTCGAGGCACGGTGCCCCGACCTGACGCTGGCGAGCCCGCGCGATCCGGACCGGCGCGGCAGCCAGGTCTCGTTCGCGTTCGAGCATGGCTATCCCGCGATGCAGGCGCTGATCGACCGGGGCGTGATCGGCGATTTCCGCGCGCCCGACATCATGCGGTTCGGCTTCACGCCGCTCTATCTCGACGAGGAGGACATCCGCGCGGCGGCCGCGATCCTGGGCGAGATCCTCGGGACCCGCGCCTGGGACGATCCGAAATACCACCGCCGGGGCCGGGTGACCTGAGGGCGGGCAGGGACGGTCGGACGCGCGGCGCATGCCGGATCGCACGAGCGTGAGGTTAATACCTGAGTAAACTGTGTTGATTTGCCGGCGCGCCCGCTCTAGGAGCCGGTTGGACAGCGTTCTTGGGAAAGCGACCGCATCATGACAGCCCGGACATTCCTCGCGGCAGGCATCCTCGGCCTCGGCCTGGCAGGGCAGGGGGCGCAGGCGGACCCGACCTCCTATCCGCTCGAGATCGAGAATTGCGGACAGACCGTCACCTTCGAGGACGCGCCCGACCATGCCGTGGCACTGGGCCAGAACAGCGCCGAGATCATGCTGATGCTGGGGCTCGAGGACCGGATGGCGGCGACGGCGTTCTGGCCGAACGAGGTGCTGCCGGAACTGGCCGAGGCGAATGCCGGGGTCGAGCTGCTGACGGTCGAGTTTCCGACGCTGGAGACGGTGCTGTCGGTGCAGCCCGATTTCGTCGCGGCGATGCTGGTCACGCTGATGGGGCCCGACAGCAAGGTCGCGAAGCGGGAGGATTTCGAGGCGCTCGGCATTCCGACCTACCTGTCGCCGAGCGCGTGTTCGGTCACGGCGGTCTCGACCGACATCTACGGCGCGCGGGCCGAGTTGTGGACGATGGATCAGGTCTATGAGGAGATCGACGACCTCTCCCGGATCTTCGACGTCGTGGATCGCGGCGAGGCGGTCATCGAGGATCTGAAGACGCGCGAGGCGGCGCTGCGCGACCGGTTCGAGCATCACGACGACCTGACGTTCCTCTTCTGGTTCTCGAGCCCGTCGCCGGAGGACGACGCCTATCTCGCGGGGGGCAACGGCCCGTCGAGCTATATCGCCGACCTTCTCGGGGGATCGAACGCCATCAAGACCGGCTCCGAATGGCCGACGCTCGGATGGGAGGGCATCATGGCCTCGGACCCGACCGTGATCGTCGCGGCGCAGGTGGACCGCGAACGCTGGACCCTCGACGAGGCCGAGAACAAGATCGCGTTCCTCGAATCCGATCCCATCGTCAGCCAGATGGAGGCGGTCGCGACGGGCCGCATCGTCGTGATGCCCGGCGCCGCGACCAATCCGGGCGTCCAGACGCTCTACGGGGCCGAGGAGGTCGCCTCGCAGCTCGAGGCGCTCGACCTGCCGGAATGATCGCGGGCGGTCCGGCCAACGGCGTGCTGCGGCTCGGCCTTCTCGCGATCGGCTCGTGCCTCGTGCTGGGATTCGCGATCGCGGTGGCGACGGCCATCGGCGATTACACGATCGACCTCGGGACGGTCTTCCTCGCGATCACCAACGGCCTGGGGCTGAGCGGGGCGGAGCTTCCGCCCATCGAGGAAAGCGTGGTCTGGGACCTGCGGCTGAGCCGGGCGCTGGTCGCGGCGCTTGCCGGGGCGGGCCTGGCGCTCTGCGGGGCGATCCTGCAGGCGCTGCTGCGCAATCCGCTGGCCGAACCGTTCGTGCTGGGCATCTCGGCGGGGGCGTCGACCGGGGCCGTCTGCGTGATCGTGCTGGGGGTCGGCGCGGGGAGCCTGTCGCTGTCGGCGGGCGCGTTCGCCGGGGCCTTCGCGGCCTTCGGCGTCGTGGCGCTCTTGTCGAACGGGGCCACGAGCGGGCCGAACCACACGATCCTCGCGGGGGTGGCGGCCTCGCAGCTCTTCAACGCGCTGACCTCGTATATCGTGACCACGTCGGGAAGCGCCGAGCAGGCCCGCAACGTCATGTTCTGGCTGCTGGGCAGTTTCGGCGGCGTGCGCTGGCCCGATTTCCAGCTGCTGCTCGTGACGGTGCCGCTGGGCCTCGCGATCTGCATCTACATGGCGCGGGCGCTCGACGCGTTCACCTTCGGCGACGAGGATGCGGCCGCGCTGGGGGTGCCGGTGGGACGGATCCGGCTGGTCCTCTTTGCGGTGACGGCGGTGATGACGGCGACCATCGTCAGCATGGTCGGCGCGATCGGGTTCGTGGGCCTCGTCGTGCCGCATGCCGCGCGCTACGTCGTGGGGCCGATGCACATGCGCCTGCTGCCGGCCTGCGCCGTCATCGGCGCGATCTTCATGGTGACGGCCGACATCGTGTCGCGGGTGATCGTGGCGCAGCAGACGATCCCCATCGGGGTGGTCACGGCGCTGGTCGGGGTGCCGTTCTTCGCGCTGATCCTCTATCGCGCGCGACCGCAGACATGAGCGTGCTGGCCGAGAACCTCGACTGGGGGGTGGGGCGCAAGACGATCCTGCGCGACGTCTCGATCTCGGTCGCGCCGGGCGAGACGCTGGGGCTGATCGGGCCGAACGGATCGGGGAAATCGTCGCTGCTGCGGCTGCTGGCGGGGCTGAAGCGGCCCCTCGCGGGGCGGGTGACGATCAACGGCCAGCCCATCGCGCGGATGACGCGCAAGGCGCTGTCGCGCGAGGTCGCCTTCGTGCAGCAGAGCGCGGCGACCGAGACCAGCGTCAGCGTTCTCGATGTCGTGCGGCTGGGCCGGACGCCGCACCGTTCGGCGCTGTCGGGCTGGTCGGCCGAGGACGAGGGCGCGGTCAGCCATGCGCTCGGCCGCGTCGACATGCTGGGGCACCGGGCGCAATCGTGGCAGACCCTGTCGGGAGGGGAGCGGCAGCGCGTCCATATCGCCCGCGCCCTGGCGCAGTCGCCGCGGGTGATGTTCCTCGACGAGCCGACGAACCATCTCGATATCCATCACCAGATCGAGATCCTGCGCATGGTCCGCGATCTGGACCTGACGAGCGTCATCGCGCTGCACGACCTCAACCTCGCGGCGATGTTCTGCGACAAGATCGTGGTCATGCGATCGGGCGCGGTCTTTGCCGCGGGCACGCCCCGCGCGGTGCTGACGGAGGACCTTCTGCGCGAGGTCTTTCGCGTCGAGGCGGAGGTCACCTTTCTGGACGGCGGGGTCCGTCCGCATATCCGCTTCGAGCACGACCCGGCGGGGGCCGCGCGGAGCGCACGCGTCGCGGCCGTGGAGGATGCGCTCGCGCCCGGCTACGGGTGATCGCCGGGCGGGCATATCGGTCAAAGGCGTTGCGGCGGCCCCGCGCATCGCGCATTCAGGGTCCATGATCGGGGGGGGCCAGGCCGATGACGGATGCGACGACCGGACGGGCGGGGCCGCTGGCGGGGATCAAGGTCCTCGATTTCTCGCGCATCCTGTCGGGCCCCTATGCGAGCATGGTGCTTGCCGATCTGGGGGCGGAGGTCATCAAGGTCGAGACGCCCGGAACGGGCGACGACACCCGCAACTTTCCGCCGTTCCAGGGCAGGCTCAGCCATTATTTCATGGCGCTGAACCGCAGCAAGAAAAGCGTCGCGCTCGACCTGAAATCGGACGAGGGCCTGGCGATCGCGCGGGATCTGGCGGCGCAGAGCGATATCGTGCTCGAGAATTTCCGCCCCGGCGTGATGGAGCGGCTGGGGCTCGGCTTCGAGGCGTTGAGGGCCGGCAATCCGGGGCTGCTCTATTGTTCGATCACGGGGTTCGGCCGGGACAGCGCGCTCGGCGACAAGCCGGCATTCGACATCGTGGCGCAGGCCCTTTCGGGGGTGATGAGCGTCAACAGCGAGCCGGGAGAGGCCCCGATCAAGCTCGGGGTTCCAATGGGGGATCTGGCGGGGAGCATCTTTTCGGTCTTCGGCCTTCTGGCGGCCCTGCACGAGCGCAACGCGACCGGGCGGGGGCGGCATGTCGAGGTCGCGATGCTCGACAGCCTGATCGCGCTGCAGGGCTACCTGTCGCAGATCTATTTCGTGACGGGCGACAGCCCGCGCGCCGTGGGCAGCCAGCATCCTAGCATCCTGCCCTACGGGTCGTTCCCGACCTCGGACGGGCACGTGATCGTCGCCTGCCTGACCGAGGGGTTCTGGAGGAACTTCGCGCGGTGCCTGGGCCATGCGGAGCTGATCGAGGACGCGCGCTTTGCCGTCTATGCGAGCCGGCTGGCGAACCGCGAGCTTCTGCACGGGATCATCACGACGCGGATGAGGCGCGACAGCACGGAATACTGGCTGGCGCGTCTGAGCGAATACGACGTGCCCAACGCGCCGATCCTGTCGATCGGCGAGGCGCTGGACCAGCAGCACGTGCGCGACCGGGGATTGATCGAGACGGTCGAGCATCCGACCGAGGGGACCATGCGGATGGTCCGGGGGCCGATCCGGTTCGACGGCGAGGGCCCGTCCGCGAGCACGCCCCCGAGCCTTCTGGGAGAGGACACGGCGGAAGTGCTGAAAACCGAGATCGGCCTGAGCGACGAGCAGATCGAGCTGCTCGCCGCCAAGGGGATCATCAGGCTGGTGGAGTAGGGCGGGGGCCTCAGGCCTCGGCCGCGTGGGCCTCGCGCCGGTCGCGGGCATACCGGCTGAGCGCCAGATAGCGATAGAGCCCGTGGACGAACTTGCCGTAGGGCATCGTCAGGAAGAAGGTCAGCACGGCCCCCAGATGCAGCGCCAGAAGCGGGCCCAGAAGCATCGTCTCGCCCAGGACGCGCAGGGCGAGGCCGGTGGCCCCCGTCAGGAACAGGATCAGGATGAAGCCGTATTCCATGCCGCGGAAATCCATCGACCGCAGATCCGAAAGGCGGCCCGCCTTGGCAGATGTCAGGCCGACCGTGCCCGCGACCAGCCCGATCCCGCCCGCGATCCCGAGAAGCGGCGGGAGGTTCCACCACGCATAGGGGGCGTGCCAGCCCAGGAGGTAGTGATAGACCGTCGCCAGCGACGTGGAGGCGAAGCAGAGCAGGAAGCCGTAGAAGGTGAAGTGGTGCCAGAGGCGGCGCCGGTCGTTCGGGCGGTCGTCCTCGTTGAAGCAGCCCTGGCCGCCCCCGTCGAGATAGGTCAGCCGCGCCGCGTCATGGGCGGCCCGGCCGTGATCGGCCGCGCCGGTATCGGCCACGCCGGTATCCTTCCAGAAGGCCCGCGCGCCCATGCCGATGGCGACGAGCATCCATAGGAACGCCGCGCCGAAGATCGCGATCATCACGTTGTGGGGCATCAGCGCGTAGAACCGTTCGGGCGCGAGATGCGCCGTCCAGAACGCGCCCGGTTCGTTGAAGGCCGCGAAGCCCAGAACGAAGAGGGCGAAGGTCAGGGTCGTGCCGATGGCGAGGACCGTGCCGTGCCGCGCGAAGAGGGGCCGCGCGGCGGAGGGCCAGGCGTAATGCGCGTAGCTTTCGTTGCGGACCTGCGCCAGCACCTTGGGCACGTTGACCTCGTATTCGTGCGGCGGAGAGAACTGGCAATCGTGGTAGCAGGCCCCGCAGGCATGGCAGAGATTGGCCAGGTGGTTGAGGTCGCCGTCCGAGAAGGAGCGGCGCATCTCCATCGCCGGGAAGACCGCGCAGAGACCTTCGCAATAGCGACAGGAATTGCAGACGGTCATCAGGCGGTCGGCCTCGGTGAGGGCCGGAGTGCTATGTTGCATGTCGTGCGGCCTCCTCGCCCGCGATGCGTCCGAAGACGGCACCGATCGTCATGCCGATGCCGGCGGCATAGCCCTGGCCCAGCACGTTGCCGGCCATGATCTCGCCGGCGGCGAACATGTTGTCGGACGGTGTGTTGTTGCCATCGTCCCGCAGGATCCTGGCCTGCGCGTCGACCTTGACGCCCAGATAGGTGAAGGTGATCCCGGGTTTGACGGGATAGGCGTAGTAGGGCGGCGTGTCGATCCGCTGGGCCCAGTTGGTCTTTTCGATCTCGAGCCCTCGGGTCGTGTTGCCGTCCTTCTCGTTCGTGTCGAAGGGTTTGCCGCCCACGACCGCGTCGTTGAACGTGGTGACGGTCTTCTCGAAGGTGGCGGGGTCGAGGTCGAGCTTTTCCGCGAGTTCGGCCAGCGTGGGGGCCTCGATCGGCGGGTACAGCGACGGCATGAAGCGCTTGATGTTGGGCGCGTCGAAGACGATGAAGGCCGTCTGGTCGGGCTGGTTCGCCACCAGACGCCCCCAGATCGCGTATCGCTTGGGCCAGATGTCCTCGCCCTCGTCGTAGAAGCGTTCGGCGTTCTTGTTCACGACGATGCCGAGCACCACGCAATCGAGGCGGGTGATGATGCCGCCGTCGTATTTCGGGGCGCGCGCGTCGATGGCGACGGCATGGCACTGGCTGGCATCGCCGATCTGCTGCAGGCCGTTGTCGATCAGCATCCGCGTGACGGTGCCGCGGTTGTAGGGCGTGCCGCGCACGAGGAAATTGTCGGCCTTGTCGCCCCAGCCTTCCTTGAGCCAGTCGAGATCGGCCTGGAAGCCGCCGCAGGCCGCCACGAAGCTCTGGGCCGAGATCGTCGTGGACCCGCCCGGATGGCGGATGGTCGCGCGTTCGAAGCGTCCGTCGACGATCTCGAGGTCGGTGACCTCGTGTTCGTAGCGGATCTCGACGCCCAGATCCTCGGCGGTGCGGTAGAGGGCGTTCAGCATGGACCGCCCCCCGCCGAGGAAGAAGGAATTGGTCCGCCCGAGGCTGATCGTCCCGCCGAGCGACGGCTGGAACCGCACGCCCTGTTGCTGGATCCAGTCGAGCATCGGCTTCGACTTGGCGATCATCATCCGCGACAGCGCCTCGTCGGTATTGCCGGAGGTCACGCGCATGAGGTCGTCGAAGAACTCGTCCTCGGAATAGGGGCCGGTCAGCGTGTCCGTCGCGTGGTCATGGGCGCAGCGCATGTTGCGCGTGTGGCGCGTGTTGCCGCCGCGATAGAATTTCGGCGCGCCCTCGACCACGAGAACGCGGCGACCGGCACGGCGTGCGGCGATCGCGGCGCAGAGCGCGGCATTGCCGCCGCCCGCGACAAGGACATCGTAATCGGCCATGCGTCAGCTCCGGTCGGTCATGCGTGCGAGAACGGGGAAGTACTCGGACGAATAGCCCGCCGCCTGCGCTTTTTCCATACGGGCCTTCGCAAGCTCGGCCCCGGGGGCGCGGAAGCCGGTGAATTCGGCCAGGTCGAGCGCGTAGCTTACGTCCTTGAGCGCGTAATCGGTGGGGAAGGCATGTTCGGGGAACGTGTCGGGCAGCATCGCCTTCATGCCGTGGTTGCGCAGAGCGAAGCTGTCGGCCGATCCCTTGGAGAGCGTGTCGAAGAGCAGCGCGGGGTCCACGCCAGCTGCGCGCCCGAGGCTGAGCGCTTCGGAGAGGGCGACGACGGTCTCGAAGAGGACCATGTTGTTGAGGATCTTGACCACCTGGCCGCAACCGACATCGCCGCAATGGGTCACGTCGCTCGCCGCGTGGCCGAGCAGGGGGCGGAGGGTGTCGAACACGTCGTCCGGGCCGCCGACCATGATCGACAGGGTGCCGTCGATGGCGGCCTGCCGGGTGCGCGCGACCGGCGCATCGGCGAAGCGGATGCCCCTGGCCGCCAGCTCCTCGCCGATCTCGCGGGTGAGGCTGACGGGGGCGGTGGACATGTCGACGACGAGCAGGCCCTCGCGGCCATGTGCCAGCACGCCGTCCGCACCGCGGATCACCTGTTCCACCTGCGGGCCGCCCGGAAGCGACAGGAAGAGGATGTCGACGCCCGCCGCGAGGGCGGCGAGGCTGTCGGCCGCCGTCGCGCCCATCGCGACGAGGCGTTCGACGGGGGCCGGGTTCGGATCGAAGACCCGCATTTCGGCACCGGATTTCTTCAGCAGGTTGGCGCAGATGGGCTCTCCCATCACGCCGAGACCGGCGAACCCGAGGATCTGGTTGGACATGTTCACTGTTCCTTTGTCAGGCGGGTCTGGAACGACAGCAGCGAGGTGCCGCAGAGCGAGCCGAGATAGGCCGTCTCGCCGTCGCGCGAGAAATCGATGCTCGCGATGTTGCCCAGCAGGCTGTCGCCGCATTCGTAGAAATGTTCGCGCCCCATGCGCCCCTCGGCCAGCGCCGTCTCGACCGTGTCGACATGGGCGGGGTCGCAATCCTCGAGGATGAGATCGACGGTGCCGTCGGGCGACACGCGCCAGAGCCTGTTGGCCACGATGCAGGTGACCCAGAGATATCCGTCGCGGTCGTAGCGGATCCCGTCGGGAAAGTCGCCGCGGCCGAACTGTGCCACCGTCGTGCGGTTGGTGAGTTGCCGTCCGTCGAAATCGAAGCGGGTGATCCGGCGCGAGAACGTCTCGGCCACGACGAGGCCCGCCCCGTCGGGCGTCAGGCGGCATTCGTTCGCGAAGCAGATGTCGTCGGCGATGATGCGGGGGCCGTCATCGTCCACCACGATGATCAGCCCGTCGGCCACCTTGTCGGTATAGGCCGCGAAGCGCGGACGGCTGACCGTGCTGACGGTGATGAAGAGCCGCCCCGCCGCATCCGTCATGACGAAGTTCGTGGCCGACAGGAAGACGCCGTCGACCTCCATCAGGTGCGGCGTGAGATCCCCCTCGGGGGAGAGGTGCCAGAGGCCGCCGCCTTCGCCGATATTGGCGATGAGGAAGCCGCCATCGGGCAGCGGCGCGATCCCGTTGGGGATCAGCTCCTCTCCGCCGGGGCGGGGATCGGCCGGGCCGAGAATGCGCACGCTGCCATCCGCGTGGACGAGGCTGACGCCGCGCCCGCGATGCGACGCGGCCAGCAGGTCGTCCGACAGGACATGAACGGATTCGGGGCGATAGAGCCCCCGGCCCAGTCGCGAGACCTGGTCCATGTCGAGACGCGGTGTTTGGTCCGTGGTCATCAATCTTCCCCCCCGAAACGATCCCTGGGTGCCGCCTGCGCGGTGCGGGCCGGGCAGGAGAGCGGATCAAAACTCTTGCTAGAGCATTTACGATGTTCTAACAAGAGGATCAACTGTTCTATCAGAGAGACCGAGCGATTGACCCTCGACGCTGCCATTGCCGATCTTCCGAAGCTGTTCGCGGCGGATGCCCGGCTGGTGGAGCGGAGCAGGCACGCGGCCGTCCGGCTCCTCCTCGAAGGGGGCGGCAGCGGATGGATCCTCGGTCTGGCGGACCGGAAGCTGGGCGTGAGCAGGCCCGAAGGCCCGATGCCCGGATGGGACATCGCGCTGCGGGGGGATGCGCGGGTCTGGCTGGATCACTGGCAGGCCGTGCCGCCCGTCGATGCGGCCGACATCTTCGGGATGCGGCGCGCGGGCCGGCTGGCGATCGAGGGGAACTTCCTGCCGTTCATGCGGCATCTGCAGGTGGTGAAGGACATCCTCGCCCTGCCGCGGGCCGCGCGATGAGCCCGCGCTTCGATCCGGTCACGGGGCGGTATCTGAGGCTCGGGATCGGGGGGCGGGAGCACCGCGTCCATGTCGAGGAGGCGGGGCAGGGGATCCCGCTTCTGTGCCTGCACACCGCGGGGGCCGATGCGCGCCAGTACCGCGACCTGATGCTGGACGACGGCGTCACCGACCGGTTTCGCGTGATCGCCTTCGATCTGCCGTGGCACGGCAAGTCGAGCCCGCCGGAAGGCTGGCAGGACGAGGAATACCGCCTGTCGACGGAAAGCTACGTGGCCACGATCCTGGCCGTTTCGGAGGCGCTGGAGCTCGACCGGCCGGTGATCCTGGGCTGTTCGATCGGCGGCCGGATCGTGTTGCAGCTGGCGGCGGATCATCCCGACCGGTTTCGCGGCCTGATCGGCGCGCAGGCCGCGGCCTGGCAGGACCCCTGGTACGATACCGACTGGCTGCACCGCCCCGACATCCATGGCGGCGAGATCTGCGCCGCGCTGATCTCGGGGCTGATCGCGCCCGGCGGGCCGCCGGCCGACCGGCACGAGACGCTGTGGCATTACATGCAGTCCGGCCCCGGCATCTTCAAAGGGGATCTGTGGTTCTACCGCGTCGACGGGGACCTGCGCGACACGATCGCGCGGATCGACACGACGCGCTGTCCGCTGTGGCTGCTGACGGGGGAATACGACTTTTCGTGCCTGCCGCGCGACACGCTGGCGACGGCGGCCGCGATCGAGGGCTGCGAGGTCCGGGTGATGAGCCGTCTGGGCCATTTCCCGATGAGCGAGAATTACGAGCAATTCGCCGGATACCTGCGACCGATCCTCGACGGGATCGCGACGCGGGACCCTGCGTGACGAGACGACAAACCGGGAGGAAACGACATGATCAAGAGATGTTTGCTGGGTGCCGCGGCGATCACGGCACTGACGGCGGGAGGGGCTCTGGCCCAGGACGAGGTGCTCAAGATCGGGGCGCTCGTCACCCAGTCGGGCGCGGGGGCCAGCTGGGGCAACGGCATGCTGCACGCGGCGCAGATGGCCGCCGAGGACGCCAACGAGGAGGGCGGGCTCGACGTGGGCGGTACGAAGTACCGGGTCGAGGTCATCGCCTATGACGACAATTACAAGGCCAACGAGGCCGTCACCGCCGCCAACCGGCTCGTCTACGAGGACGGGGTGAAATACATCATCGGCACGGTGGGGTCGGCCCCGATCCTCGCGATCCAGCCGATCACCGAGCAGGAAGGCGTCATCACGATGACGCTGGGCTTCACCAACCAGGCGCTGTCGGCCGACAAGCCCTATACCTTCCGGCCCAATCCCACGACCGGCGAGGTGGCGCAGCCGCAGATCGACTGGATCGTCGAGAACCAGGGCATCAAGACCGTCGGCGCGCTGTTTCCCAACGACGAGACCGGCGAGGCGATCGCCGACGACATCTCGGAAGCCTATGCGAATGCGGGTGCCGAGCTGACCGTGCGGGAATTCTTCGAACGCGACCGGGTCGATTTCGTGCCGCTGCTGACGCGGATCCTGTCGCAGGGCGTCGATGCGATCGAGCTCGACGGCAATTCGCCGGTCACGGCGGGCCAGATCGTGCAGCAGGCGCGCGACATCGGCTTCGACGGGATCATCGTGCGGACCGGCGGGCCGGCCACGCAGGAGATCATCAACGTGGCCGGAGAGGCCGCGACCGAGGGCATGTTCGTCCATTCGGCCTTCAACCCCGAGATCGAGTCGGCCGCCGCCTACGAGCAGCGCTATACCGAGACGTATAACGGCCAGATGAACGGGTTCTCGCCGTTCTTCTACGACGGCACCAAGATGCTGCTCGCCGCGATCTCGGAGGCGGGGACGGTCGACGACACGATGGCCGTGAAGACCGCGCTCGAGAACATGACCGATTACGAGGGCGTGCTCGGGACGCTCAACTGGACGGGCGAGGAGGCCTACGGGATCGCGCATCAGCTCGATTCCCCGTTCTACATCGCCCGTGTCGAAGGTGGTCAGGAAACCATCGTCGCATCCTGCACGACCGACGGATGCGAGTGATCTGACCCGTCCCCGCGCGGGCGGGTCGTCCGCGCGGGGACCTTTCGAAAGGTACCACAGATGAGCTTTCTCATCGCCCAATCCCTCATCAACGGCGTCATCCTAGGTACCTTGTACCTGATGATGGCCATCGGCTTCACGCTGGTCTTCGGCGTGATGCGGATCGTCAACTTCGCCCATGGCGAATTCTACATGATCGGCGCGTTCATGGCGCTGATCGGGGTCACGTGGCTGGGGCTGCCCTATCCGGTGACGCTGGCGCTGACGGTCGTCGTCGCGATCCTGCTGGGCGTGCTGGTCGAGCGCGTGGTCTTCCGGCCGTTCCGATCGGACGAGCTGTCGGGGATGATCGCGTCGCTGGGGCTGGCGCTGATCCTGCAGAACGGCATCCTGATCCTCTTCGGACCCGATCCGCAGGCGTTTCCGTCGATGGCCTCGGGCGTCTATCGGCTGGGCGAGCTCATCGTGCCGAAATCCCGCGCGCTGACGCTGGCGGTCGGGGTGGTGATCCTCTTCGGGTTCTACCTGATGCTGATGCATACGCGCTTCGGGCGCGGGCTGCGGGCGCTGGTGCAGGATCAGGAGGTCGCAGCGCTCTACGGTGTGAGGCTCGAGATCATGTATCCGCTCGGGCTCGGGATCGGGGTGGCGCTGGCCGCCGTCGCGGGCGGGCTGATGGCGCCGCTCTTCGGGGTGTCGCCGTTCATCGGGGCGACGCCGCTTCTCAAGGCGTTCATCGTGGTGATCCTGGGCGGGCTCGGCTCGATCCCCGGGGCGGCACTGGCCGCGATGCTGCTGGGGCTGATCGAGAGCTTCACCACCTCCTTCGTGAGCGCGGCCGCGGCCGACATCCTGACCTTCGCGCTGGTCGTCCTGGTCCTGCTGGTGCGGCCGTCGGGCATTCTCGGGCGAGGTGAGGCATGAGCCGCGACATCCCGAACGGCGGGGCGACGGGGGCGGTCTTCGGCCTCGCGGTCGTCCTGGTGGCCCTCGTGCCGTGGCTGACCGGAAGCGCCTTTCACTTCCATGTGGGGATCATGGTCTGCCTCGCCGCGATGGCGACGGCGGGTCTCGCCACGATCGCATGGGTCGGCCAGCTGTCGCTGGCGCACGGGGCCTTCGTGGGGATCGGCGCCTATGCGTCGGTCATCATGGTGACCAAGCTGGGTCTGCCCTTCGTGCTGGCCATGCCGGCGGCGGCGGCGGTCGCGGGGGCGATCGCCTTCGCGATCGGCACGCCGCTGCTGAGGTTGCGAGGCGTCTATTTCGTGCTGATCACATTCGCCCTGAACGAGCTGTTCCGGCTGGTCATGCTGGAATTCCCGTCGGTCTCGGGCGGGTCGAGCGGGATCGCGGGCATCCCGAAGATCAGCCTTTTCGGCCTGCGGCTGACGGCGCAGTCGGACGTCTATGTCTTCACCCTCGCGATGCTGGCGGTGGTCTTTGCGCTGCTTTTCGTCATCCGTCGTGGGCCGCTCGGGCGTCGGTTCGCGGCCGTGGAGGAGAACCACGACCTGGCGGAATCCTCGGGGATCCCGGCGGCGCGGACGCAGAACCTGGCCTTTGCACTGGGAAGCGGGATCGCCGGGTTCACCGGCGCGATCATGGCCCATTACATTGGCTTCATCTCGCCCGAGACCTTCGCCTTCCAACTGTCGGTCTCGTACGTGATCCTCCTGGTCGCGGGCGGCAGGCTGATCCTGGCGGGACCGCTGGTCGGCGCGATCATCCTGACGCCGCTTCCGGAATTTCTGCGCGGAGCCCAGGAATACCAGCACATCATCTACGGCGTCGTGCTGATCCTGATCCTGCGGTTCCTTCCCGGGGGGCTGACATCGCTGCCCGGTCGCATCCTGCGGATGGGAGGTCGGACATGAGCACGATCCTGGAACTGAAAGGGCTGGGCAAGCGGTTCGGCGGGCTCACGGCGCTGTCGAATGTCGATCTGCGCGCCGGGGAGGGCCAGATCACCGGGCTGATCGGGCCCAACGGCGCGGGAAAGACCACGTGCTTCAACCTGATCACCGGGACGCTTTCGGCGACGTCGGGACAGGTCGTTTTCAAGGGCGAGGACACGACCGGGTTGCAGCCGCACAAGCTGGTCGAGCGCGGGCTCGCGCGGACGTTCCAGTCCGCGACCACGTTTCCCGCCGCGACGGTGCGCGAGAACATCCTGCGATCGGCGCTGCTGCGTCACCGGGTGGGACCGCTGCAGACGCTGTTCGGCGGGGCGGCCGCAAAGCGGGCCGAAGCCGCGGCCGCGGGCACGGTCGAGGAGGCGATGGACGCGCTGGACCTGACCGACCATGCCGACCGCCTTGCGGGAACGCTGGCCTATGGCCACCAGAAGCGGCTCGGCGTGGCGATCGGACTGGCCACGCGGCCGGATCTTCTGCTGCTCGACGAGCCTGCGGCGGGCCTGAACCCCGAGGAGGTGGACCGCTTCGCGACGATCCTGGGCACGTTGCGGAGCCGCTTCGGCCTGTCGATCCTGATCGTGGAGCATCACATGCGCCTGATCATGCGGGTCTGCGATCACATCGCGGTGCTGGATCACGGCGAGAAGATCGCCGAGGGCACGCCCTCGCAGATGCAGAACGACCCGAAGGTCATCGAAGCCTATCTGGGGGCCGAACATGTCGAGTGATCTCAAGATCCGGAATCTCAGCGTGTCCTACGGCCCGGTCGAGGCGCTCCACGACGTGAGCTTCGACGTGGATGGCGGGCAGATCGCGGCCATGGTCGGATCGAACGGCGCGGGCAAGAGCACGGTGCTGAAGGCCATCACCGGCCTCGTCGTCCCGAGCGCGGGCACGATCGAGGTCGGCGGCGCGCAGATCGCGCCGAGGCCGGGTGACGCGCT
This sequence comes from Palleronia sp. LCG004, assembly GCF_032931615.1. Lineage (NCBI taxonomy): Bacteria > Pseudomonadati > Pseudomonadota > Alphaproteobacteria > Rhodobacterales > Roseobacteraceae > Palleronia > Palleronia sp. LCG004. The sequence goes on along the minus strand of NZ_CP136762.1, from coordinate 100,422 downwards.
GAAGCACGGCGTGGCGATGTCGCCCGAGGGCCGCCGCCTGTTCGCGCGGCTCGGCGTCGAGGAAAACCTGCTGATGGGGGCCTACACGGTCTCGGACGCCAAGGCGCGCAAGACGATGCTCGACCGGGTCTACGGGTTCTTTCCCCGGCTGAAGGAGCGACGCCGCCAGATGGCGGGGTCGCTGTCGGGCGGGGAGCAGCAGATGGCGGCGATCGGGCGCGCGCTGATGGCGCAGCCGAAGGTGCTGCTGCTGGACGAGCCGTCGCTGGGGATCGCGCCGATCATCGTGGCCGAACTCGGGCGGATCATCACCGAGATCAACCGCGACCTGGGCGTCACCGTGCTGCTGGTCGAGCAGAATGCGAACATGGCGCTGTCGCTCGCCGAACGCGGCATCGTGCTGGAAACCGGGCGCGTGACGATGACCGGAACGGGGCGGGAGCTGCTCGACAGCCCCGAGATCCGCAGCGCCTATCTTGGAACATGAGAAGAGGACCCACTTCATGAAACAGCAGGAGCTGACCCTGTGCGAGCCATCCCCGGACCGGGTGGAGCCGCTTCTGATCGGCGGGCATCCGGTTCCGGGCGACGGAGACGTGCTCGACGTCGTCAACCCGGCCGATGGCAGCCTGATCGGGCGGGTCTCGACCGCCGGCCCCGCGCAGGTGGCCCGCACGATCGCGGCGGCGGGCAGGGCGCTCGAGCAGACGGGCTGGGCCGGGCTGCAACCCCACATGCGGGCGGCGATCCTCGGCCGTGCCGCAACCGAGATCGAGCGGCAGGCCGACCATCTCGCCTCGCTCCAGATGCGCGAGAACGGCAAGACGCGGGCCGAGAGCCTGGCGCAGGCCAATGCGGCGGCGGGGATCTTCAGGTATTACGCCGCCGTCTGCGAGGCGGCCGAGGACACGATGCCGCCCGCGCGGGGCGATTATTTCACGATGACGGTCCACGAGCCGGTGGGCGTCGTCGCGGCGCTGACGCCCTGGAATTCGCCCCTGACGATGGGCGCGCAGAAGATCGCGCCGGCGCTTGCCGCGGGCAATGCGGTCGTCCTGAAGGCGGCCGAGACGACGTCGTTCGTGTCCATCGCGCTGGGTCAATGCGTGGTGGCGGCCGGACTGCCCGACGGGCTTCTGTCGGTCGTGGCGGGGGGCGTCGAGACGGCCGTGGCTCTGGTCGAGGATCCGGGCATCGGCATGATCAGCTTCACCGGCGGCACCTCGACGGGGCAGAGCATCGCGCGGGGCGCGTCCGACCGGCTGGTGCCCATGATCCTGGAGCTCGGGGGCAAGTCGCCGCACGTGGTCTTTGCCGATGCCGATCTGGACGCGGCGGCCAAGTCCGTCGCATCGGGCATCTTCGGCGGGACGGGCCAGAGCTGCGTCGCGGGATCGCGGCTGTTCGTCGAGAGCTCGGTCGCCGATGCGTTCCGCGAGCGGCTGATCGCCGCCGCAGAGGCCATGCGGGTCGGGCCGCCCAGCGATCCCGACAGCGTGCTGGGGCCGCTTGCATCCTTCGCGCATCGCGACCGGATCGAATCCTTCGTCCAGCGCGGGCGGGATGCGGGGGGCGAGGTCGTGCTGGGCGGCGCGCGGCCCGAGGGCGACGCGTTCCGCGACGGGGCCTATTACCTGCCGACGATCATCGGCGGGATCGACAACTCGGCCGACATCGCGCAGGAGGAGATCTTCGGTCCGGTCCTGTGCTTCATGACCTTCGAGGACGAGGCGCAGCTGGTCCAGGACGCGAATGACAGCGTCTATGGCCTCGCGGCCGGTCTCTGGACCGCGGATTACCGCAAGGCATGGCGGGTCGCGCGCAAGCTGCAGGCGGGCACGGTCTGGATCAACACCTACAAGCAGCTTTCGATCGCCGCGTCGTTCGGCGGGTTCAAGCTGTCGGGGTTCGGCCGCGAGAAGGGCATCCAGGGCATGCGGGCCTACCAGCAGCCCAAGAGCCTCTACTGGGCGCTGTAGGTCAGAGGAAGGCGAAGCCCTCGGTCACGATCGACCGGGGGACGAGGCACGAGCGGGTTTCGACCCGCCGTGCGACCCTCGTCCTGACGCCGCCGCCGCCGGCGGGGCCGCAGCAATAAAGGGCGAGCACCTCCTGCACCGCGCCGTCGGCCTGCGCCTTCTGCGGGGCGCGGACGGCGAGGCGGATCCGCACGTCCGGGGCCGGCAGGTCGGCATCGCGCCAGAGCGATCCGCCATCGTCGTCGAAGCTGGAGCTGACGCCGATCATGTCGATCCGGCGCGGCAGATCGCCGAGCCCGCGAATGGCGAGGCGTTCGGTCAGCGTCGCGGCGGCGAGCTTTGCCCGCTCGAGGCATCCCGGCCCCGCATAGGAGATCTCGGCCTCGCCCAGCCAGTCGCCGTGATAGCCAAGCGTCGCCTTCAGCATGCCGGGGCGGGGATGGCCCCGCGCGCCCGACACCCTGACGCGGTCGGGGCCGGTCTCCTCGATGCGGACGCCGGTGATGTCGAGCGTGACGTCGGGCGTCACGTAGGCTGCGGGATCGTGCACCTCGTAGAGGAGCTGTTCGGTGACCGTGGCGCGGTCGATGCGGCCGCCGGTGCCCGCGGGCTTGAAGATCTCGATCGTGCCGTCGGCCTCGATCCGTCCGATCGGAAAGCCGATCCGGGCCATGCCGGGAACGGGCTTGCGGGGCGGATCGGCGAAATACCCGCCCGAAACCTGGCTGCCGCATTCGAGCAGATGGCCCGCCAGCGTGCCTGCCGCGCAGAGATCGAGATCGTCCCAGTCCCAGCCGTGATGCGCCACCAACGGCCCCAGGACCAGTGCCGGATCGGCGATGCGACCGGCCACGACGATCTGCGCGCCCGCGCGGATGGCGGCGGCCACCTCGTGCGCGCCGGTATAGGCGTTGGCCGAGACGAGCGGCCCCGGAGGGGGCGGCAGCGCGCCGTCCTCGGGCCAGGGCTCGGCCTTGGCGGGGTCGAAGGCGTCGCGGATGTCGTCGCCGTGGACGATGGCGATGCGCGGGTTCGGCAGGCCCTGTTCGGCGGCCATGGCCGCGATGGCCCGCGCGGCGGCCGGCGGATTGGCGCAGCCGAAATTGCCGACGATGGTGACGTTCCCCTTCAGGCAGGGCGCGAGGATGGGGCCGAGCATCTGCGCCAGCAACGGCTCGAACCCGGCATCGGGATCGCTGCCGCGGGCGAGCTGACCGAGGGCGAGCGTCCGCTCGCCGATGGTCTCGAAGATGATCGTTCCGCCGCCGCGTTCGGCGATCTCGGCCACGACCGGGATCGCCGCATCGACCCGGTCGCCCGAGAAGCCCGCGCCCGACCCGATGAGGCACGGCTCCGTCATGCGGAGATCCCCCCGGGGCGGGGCCGGAAGGGCCGCCCCAGCACCATCCCCGTCACGGTCAGCAGGGTCGCCGCGGCAAGCGCCAGATGCGACGGCCAGACGGCCAGCGCCGCGGCAGGGGCGTAGAGCGCGACGGATGCCCACCGCGATCCGCGTATCTTGGTGCCCGACAGCAGAAGCGAGAAGGCCGTGACCAGGACGAACCCGGAAAACGCGGCCTCGGCGATCTGGAAGCCGGTGCCGGACCAGAGCATTCCGGGATAGGTCAGGAACATGAAGGGCACCACGTAGGTCACCGCCCCGAGCCGCACGGCGTTCAGCGCCACGCCGAACCACGGCGTGCCCGCGATCGACGCCGCGACGAAGACCGCCACGCAGAGCGGTGGCGTGATGACCGAGATCGTCGCGAAGTAGAAGACGAACATGTGCGCGGCCAGCGGTTCGATCGCGATCTCGATCAGCGCCGGGGCCATGACGGCGGCGACCAGCACGTAGGCGGCGGTGGTGGGAATGCCCATGCCGAGGATCAGGCAGGCCGCCGCCACGATGAGCCCGACGAGGATCATCGACTGGCCGCCGAGCGCGACCGTCAGCGACGAGATGGTGACGCCGACGCCCGTGAGGTTCACGAGGCTGACGAGGATCTGCGCGCCCGCCAGCATGACGAAGACGATGACGATGCCCGATCCGGCCTCGGTCAGCCCGGCGACGAGCCTGCCCGCCGTGCGTCTCGGGTCGCGGTTGACGAAGAGGTCGCCCACGATGAAGGGCAGCAGCATCCCGATGATCCCGATCCCGGCCGCGTAGGCCACCGAGCGGCCATCGACCAGCATCCACATCAGCCCGCCGATGCCGCCGATGATCGGAAGCAGCCGCAGGGGGGTCAGGACATCGCGGGCCGCGGGGATCTCGTCCTCGGGGACGATGCCGTAATTGTTGCGCAGGGCGATCAGGTGGATCGTCGTGAGCGCGCCGTAATAGAACAGCGCGGCGGGGATCAGCGCGGCGAGTGCGACGCGCAGGTAATCGACGCCGACGATCTCGGCCATGATGAAGGCGGCGGCCCCCAGGATGGGGGGCGTGATCTGCCCGCCGGTCGATGCGACGGCCTCGACCGCGGCGGCGAGGGGGGCGGGATATCCGATCCGCTTCATCAGCGGGATGGTCATCGCGCCGGTGGTCGCGACATTGGCCACGGCGCTGCCGTTGACCGTGCCGAAGGAGGCCGAGGCGATCGTGGCGATCTTGGCCGCGCCGCCGACCCGGCGGCCCGAGACGAGGATGGCGAGGTCCATGAAGGTCTCGCCCCCGCCCGAGCGCAGCAGCATGGCCCCGAAGAGCACGAAGGCCGCGATCATCGTCGCGGCGATCCCGGTCAGGGTGCCCCAGACGCCGATATCCGACAGGAGCAGCGTTTCGGTGACGAAGCGGATGTCGTAGCCGCGATGGCCGAGACGGCCCTCGATCAGATGGCCGTAGAAGACGTAGGCGATGCCCACGAGGATGAGGATGGGGAATGCCAGCCCGACGGCACGGCGCGACAGCTCCATGATCGCGAGGACAAGGACCACGGCCAGCGCGATGTCGGTATTCGTGGCCAGCGGCAGCGTCGTCATGATCGTGGGCGCGGTCACGGCCACGTAGATGCAGGCGGCGAGCGAGCCGGCCCAGAGCACGGCGTCGAGCGCCATCGCCCAGATCGGCGTGCGTCCGTTCACCCGGATCGGGAATGTCAGGAAGCCCAGCGTGAGGACCAGCGCCAGCATGACGGATCGCTGCACGAGGGCGTCGAACGGCCCCGAAAGGGCCGTCCAGAGGATGAAGCAGCCCGTCGCCAGCGACAATCCGTTGCGAAGGGCGACGTGAAGGCTCGAACCGGGGTGAGCTTCGGGCTCACCCGCGGCGTTTTCGTCCCGGATGCTCATTCGGCCGGACGCAGGCGATCGGGCACTTCGACGCCGATTTCTTCGTAATAGCGGATCGCGCCGGGATGCAGGGGCGAGGTCGAGAGCTCCATCGTCATCTGGGGAATGTCGGACCCCTTGAGACCGGCGAAGGCGGCCGCCTGGACGGTCTCGTCCTCGCAGATGGCCTTGGTGATCCGGTAGGCGGTTTCCTCGTCCAGATCGGGACGCGCCATCGTCGTGGTGGCATAGGCCCAGGTGGAATAGGCCGGAATGCCGGAGGCGGCCTCGCCATCGGCCACGTCCACGATCGAGAGGCTCGGGAGTTCGGCCTCGATGGTGGCGGCCTGTTCGTCGGTCAGGCCCAGAACGCGGATCGGCGTCAGGGTCGAGATGTCGATGGAGGACGCGTCGAGATTCTGGCCCGCGCTCGACTTGACGTAGCCCGTGACGCGGTTGTCCTTGATCTGGTCGACGATGTCGCCGGTCGATCCGCGAACGAAGTCGGGCGCGATCTCCAGCGCGGAGAAGACCGCCTCGGCCGTCGCCTCGGTGCCCGAGCCGACGATGCCGGGATTGAAGCGGGCACCTTCGAGGCCCGAAAGCTCGGTGATGCCGCTGTCCTCGCGCACGACGACATTCTGGAGCGACACGCCGTAGACCCAGAGGACGAGACCCTCGTAGGGTGCGCCCTCGAAGTCGCCTTCGCCGTTATAGACGTCGTAGGCCACGTTGGTCGTCACGAGGCCCATATCGACCTGATTGCGCTGAAGGCGGCGCAGGTTGTCGAGCGTGGCGCCCGTCTCAACCACGTTGGTCTCGACGCCGTCGACCTGGTTGTTGATGACCTGGCTCACCGCGACGAAATAGCCGTAATGGCTGGACGAGGATGCGGTCGAGCCGATGGCGAGACGCTCGGTCTGCGCGTGCGACAGCGCGGGTGACAGGCTCGCGGCCACCAAAAGCCCGGCCTTGATCAAGTTGTTCATGTGACGTCCTCCCTGAGATCCGATCCCATTACGTGGCGTGCTGCGTCCTGACCGGGATCGGTATGGAAAGGAGCAGGAACGACGCCGACTTGCCGTGCGTATCCAGCGACAGGGCCGAATTGACGCCGCCTTCGAGCGCGTCGTCGAGAACGAAATTCATCGCCGGCAGATTCGGCAGAAGATAGCGGCGGACGCGGCCCACGCCGCGATGCGCGAACGCGCGGGCGACGGCGGCCTCGGTCACATGCTCGACCAGATGATCCCAGTCGTCCGCGTCGTAGGGAATGACCGAGATGTTCTGGCGATTGCCCTTGTCGCCGGATCGCCCGTGCGCAAGCGTGTGCAGCTCCACGAAGGTCATCGCCCGTCCGTCCACTTCGTCGAGTGTTCAGGTGAAACCATGTCTAGGTGTTCTGCCTGTCGGTTCATGTGTTCTGTTTTTAAGCGGATGGCGTCGGATTGCAAGTCCGATTTGGCGCAGCGGTGTCAGGAGGCTGCCGGGATGGGCGGGTCGGGTGACGATCGGGTTCAGTACGGGAACTTCCCGCCGAGCCCGGTGCTGAGCTCGCTCGCCGCCGAGGTGAGGAGCGGCGTCATCCGTGCGACATCGTCGGGGGCGAAGCGTTCCCGCGGGCCGGAAAGCGACAGCGCGCCGATCAGCCTGTTGCGCCCGGCGAAGACCGGGGCCGCCATGCCCGCGCAGAGCTTGTCCCGCTCGCCCAGCGACAGCGCGATGCCGCTTTCGCGGATCCGGTCGAATTCCTCGCCCGGTTGCCCGGTCGCGCCGAATGCGATCAGCACCTTGCCCGCCGCGCCGCGGCCGATCGGAAGGCGATCCCCCTCGCGGACGCGGTCGAGCGTGGAATGGTTGGAGTTCATGCGGAACAGGCACAGCCGCTCGGCCTCGGTCTGGCGGACGTGGAAGGACGGGCTTTCGACATCGGCGGCGACCAGCCGTTCGAAGATCGGAAAGATGTAGTGCTTGAGCGGGTTGGTCCGCTCGTAGGACATTCCCAGCTGCAGCACGGCGGGCCCGAGGGCGTATTTCGCCTCGTCGACGCGGATGACGTATCCGGCATCCAGGAGCGACTCGAGCAGGCGCAGGATCGTGCTCTTGTAGAGCCCGGTGGCGCGGGAGAGTTCGGAGAGATTGCGCGGCATGTCGCTGGCTTCGAGTGCCGCGACGATCGAAAGGGCGCGATCCACGGCGGCGACGCCGCGGGATGCCTTTTCCGTCGTTTCAGATGTCATGGGCGGGTCCACAAGCTTCGGGTGAGGGGATTGGCGTTCTGTTTAGCAGAACAGACATTTCAGTGTAAGACAGAACGGCGTTCCCGTCGGACGGGAATACCGACCGTGGCGACACCGATGGCGTGCGGTGTTCCGCGAGGAGACGGCAGCGCGGCCCGCAGGCCCGGCCCGTGCGTCAGTAGGACTTGGGCAGCCCCAGCACGCGCTCGGCGATGTAGCAGAGCGCCAGTTGCGGCGAAACCGGTGCGATCCGGGGGATCAGGCTTTCGCGCAGGTAGCGTTCGACATGGTATTCCTTGGCATAGCCGAACCCGCCATGGGTCATGACCGCTTGCTGGCAGGCGTTGAACCCGGCTTCGCCGGCGAGGTATTTCGCCATGTTGGCCGTCGCGCCGCAGGGCCTGCCGGTGTCGAATTCCCATGCCGCCTTGAGCACCATCAGCCAGGCGGCCTCAAGTTCCGAGCGGCAGATCGCGAGCGGATGCTGGATCGACTGGTTCTTGCCGATGGGCCGGTCGAAGACATGCCGTTCGTTCGCGTAGCTGGCGGCCCGCTCGATCGCGACCATGCCGAGCCCCACCGCCTCGGCGGCGATCAGGATGCGTTCGGGGTTCAGCCCGTGCAGGATGTAGCCGAACCCGGCCCCTTCCTCGCCGATGAGGTCCTCCTGCGGGATCTCGAAATCCTCGAAGAAGAGCTCGTTCGAATCGACGGCCTTCCGGCCCATCTTCTCGATCTCGCGCACCCTGATGCGGTCGCGATCCATCGGGGTGTAGAACAGCGAGAGCCCCTCGGTCGGTTTTCCCACCTCCTCGAGAGGGGTCGTCCGGGCGAGAAGCAATATGCGATCGGCCACCTGCGCGGTCGAGATCCAGACCTTCTGCCCGTTGACGACGTACCGATCCCCCCGCCTTTCGGCGCGAAGCTTGAGCTGGGTGGTGTTCAGACCGGTATTTGGTTCGGTCACGCCGAAACAGGACTTGGTCCGCCCTTCGGTCATGGGCCGGAGCATCCGGTCCTTCTGCCCGGGCGTGCCGTGGAGTTCGACGGGTTTCAGCCCGAATATGTTGATGTGGATCGCCGATGCCCCCGAAAGCCCGGCCCCCGAGGCCGCGATGGTCCGCATCATGATCGCGGCCTCCGCCACGCCGAGCCCCGCGCCGCCATGTTCCTCGGCCGTGCAGATCCCCAGCCAGCCCTCGCTGGCGAGCGCATCGTAGAAATCGGTCGGAAATCCGCCGGTCCTGTCCTTTTCCAGCCAGTATTCGTCGCCGAATTTCCGGCAGATGCGCCCGACGGTATCGACGATGGCGACCTGATCCTCGGTAAGTTCGAAATCCATGACGTGATCCTTCCGGGAACAGGGGGATTTGCCATGCACCATAGAAAGGCGGGCATTCCGACGGAAGGCGCGATGTCCGCCCCCCTGGGATCGTTGCGGGAGACCGGTCCGGGGGCGTCGGCGGCTTATGAAGGGCGGGCGAGTTCGGACGCGTTCGCGCCGCGAGGGCGATTTTCGTGCCGTCGAAGGCCGTGGGGCGCGCGATTGGGCAGGAGGCCTTCCAAAAGTCTGCGCGGACGGGCAGCGTGGGAGCGCGACGCATCCGGTTTTCGGCGCGACGGGGGCGCGCGCGCCCCGGACGGAGGAGGATCGAGCCATCTGCAATCTTTATTCACTGACCAAGGGGCAGGCCGCGATCCTCGAGATCGCGGGGGCGATGGTCGACCGGACCGGCAACCTCGCGCCGCAGCCCGCGATCTTTCCCGATCAGGCGGCACCGGTGGTGCGCGAGGGACGGGAGGGGCGCGAGCTTGCGATGATGCGGTGGGGGATGCCGTCGCCGGCCTTCGCGTTGAAGAACCGCAAGACCGATCCGGGCGTGACCAACGTGCGCAATCTCGGATCGTCGCATTGGCGGCGCTGGCTCGGGCCGGAGCATCGCTGCCTCGTGCCGTTCACGAGCTTTTCGGAGTATCGCGTCGAAAAGGACAGGAGCCGGACGCCGGTCTGGTTCGCGCGCGGAGAGGACCGGCCGCTCATGTTCTTCGCGGGCATCTGGACCGAATGGACGAGCGTGAGAAAGGTGAAGGAGGGCGAGGTGACGGCGGAGCTCTACGGGTTTCTCACCACGGAGGCGAATGCGGTCGTGGGTGCGATCCATCCCAAGGCCATGCCGCTCATCCTGACCGAGCCCGAGGAGTGGGAGACCTGGCTGACCGCGCCGTTCGACGAGGCGAAGGCGCTGCAGCGGCCGCTGCCCGACGACGTGCTGGAAATCGTCGCGGAGGGCGAACGGCGCGACGGGGAAGGGTAGGGGAACGCGGGCCGGGGCAGGATTGCGCGGCCGGGCAGCGATGCGCAGCTTCGACGTGCGGTGAGGATCGCTGTCGGGCGGCCCGGTCATCGGCGCGATCCGTGTCGCCGGTGGCGGCTGTGCGTTCAGGCGCCGGTCGGTGCCGACTTTGGTTGGGCATCCTTGCGGGACCGGTCGCGGCTTTGCAGCGCGTCGAGGGCATCCGCGTTCATCCGGCCCCAATCGTAGACCAGGTCGATGAGGCCCACGAAGCGGTGGCCGAGCGGCGTCAGACTGTAGCGCACGGCCGGGGGGACGGCGCTTTCGACATGGCGTTCGATCAGGCCGCTGGCCTCCATCTCGCGCAGGGTCTGGACGAGCATCTTCTTGGAGATCCCCGGAAGGCTTCGCTGCAGGACGCCGGTGCGGGCCTCTCCGTCATGCAGCGCGTCGAGCGTGTGCAGGATCATGCTGGTCCATTTCGTCGAGAAGATGTCGAGCACCCGTCGCGGCGCGCAATCCTCGCGCCATTCCCGTTCGTCGCTGCCCTGCCGCATGGTTACCTCCAGGTGCCTACGTCCCATTTCGGTGCCGTCTAGCGCAGGTGCGTCGGGGTGCCTAGGTCGGATCGGGAAACGAATGGAGAGAACGACATGACGAAACGCGCATTGGTGGTCGGTGTCACCGGAATCCAGGGCAGCGCCCTCGCGGACAGGCTGGTGACCGAAGGCTGGGAGGTCTTCGGCCTTGCCCGGACGCCGAAGGAGATGGACGGGGTCACCCCCGTCGCGGCCGATCTGCTGGACCCCGACAGCCTTGGCCGGGCGCTGGAAGGCGTGGACCCCACGCATGTCTTCCTGACGACATGGCTGAGGATGGACACCGAGGCGGAGAACATCCGCGTCAATTCCCTGATGCTGCGCAATCTCTTCGATGCGCTGCGCGGCAAGAGCTCGGTCGAGCATGTCGCGCTGGCCACCGGGCTCAAGCATTACCTCGGGCCCTTCGAGGCCTACGGCAAGGGCGAGCTTCCCAAGACGCCGTTCCGCGAGAACCAGGGCCGGCTGGATGTCGACAACTTCTACTATGCGCAGGAGGACGAGCTTTTTGCGGCGGCCGAGCGTGACGGCTTCGGCTGGAGCGTCCATCGCCCGCATACGGTCATCGGCAAGGCGATCGGCAACGCGATGAACATGGGGCAGACGCTGGCCGTCTATGCCACGATCTGTCGCGAGACGGGGCGGCCCTTCCGCTTTCCGGGCTCGCAGGTGCAATGGGAATCGCTCACCGACATGACCGACGCGCGGCAGCTCGCCGCGCAGATGGCATGGGCGGCCACGACCCCCGAGGCGCGGAACGAGGACTTCAACGTGGTCAACGGCGACGTCTTTCGTTGGAGCTGGATGTGGGGCCGCATCGCCGAATGGTTCGGCATCGAGGCGGAAGAGTTCGACGGCACGGAACGCCCGCTCGAACGGCAGATGGCGGACGATGCCGAGGTCTGGGCCGGGATCGCAGATCGCCACGGACTGGCCGAGCGCGATCTGAGCCGCCTCGCCTCTCCGTGGCATACCGATGCCGATCTGGGTCGCCCGATCGAGGTCGTCACCGATATGGGCAAGAGCCGGGAGATGGGCTTCACCGGCTATATCGCCTCGGACCGGTCGTTCTACGATCTGTTCGACCGCCTCCGGGCCGACGGCATCCTGCCGAAGAACTGAGCGGAAAGCATGGGGGCGGTGGGTCCTGGCCGACCGCCCCAAGCCGGAACGCTCGCGGCGCATCCGATCGAGACGGGCCACGACGCGGCCGCGATGGCGCGTGGGCTAGCCGGCGCCTCCCGCCTTCAGCCTCTCGACCGCGCGGCGCATGGTGGACACGAAGAGATCGAGGTCGTCGCCATCGAGATGCCCGAGCGCCATGGCGTTCACCTCCCGCGCGGCGGCCTGCGCCGGGCCGCGCAGGTCGCGCGCCCGTTGCGTGAGGTGGATCGTTTTCGCACGGGCATCCGTCGCGTGGGCGCGGCGCTCGATCAATCCGTCCCGCTCCATCCTGACGAGGGTGTTCGCCATGGTCGCCTGTTCGACATCGAGACGTTCGAACAGATCGCGCTGCGTCAGGCCGTCCCCCTCCCATAGCTCCAGCAGCGTCATGAACTGCGCGGGGGCGAGGCCGAGCGGCCTGATACGCTCGTGCAGACGCTGCGCGAAGAGCCGGGCCAGGTGGTTGGCGAGGTATCCCGCCGAACGGGTTCGGTCGAAGGTGTCGTTGGCCATGATCGGAAGATAGTTCTTGCATAGCGTGCTGTCCATCCTTAGGAAGAAACATAGGATGCTATTTAAATGGAGGCCGACATGCCCCGGACTGCCCTTGTCGCGTTGCATGGTATCGCCGGTGCCGCGGCGCTTCTGATCATCGGAACCTTCTGGGTTTCGGCGTTGACCGCCGAACTCGCCCTTACCACCGCCGGAATTGTCGCCGTTCGCACCGCGGTCCTCTATGCGGTGCCGACTCTCGTGATCGCGATGATCGCCACGGGGGCGAGCGGCGCACGGCTCGCCGGGCGTTCCAGCGCCCCCATCATCCGCGCCAAGCGTCGCCGGATGATCCTCATCGCGGCGAACGGCCTGATCGTTCTCGTCCCCTCCGCCGTGTTCCTCGGATTGCGCGCGCAGGCCGGGCTTTTCGACGCGACCTTCGCCCTCGTGCAGATCATCGAACTGGCCGCGGGGGCGGTGAACATCGTCCTGCTCGCCCTGAACATGCGGGCGGGACTGGCGATGCGGGCCCGGCGGACACGGTCGGGAAAGGCCGTCGCCTGAGGGCGAGGCGGGCCTGACTGCAGCCTTTGGACGTGGTTGCCAGAGGGCCGGAATGCTGTCCGGAAGCGCCGGGGCTCCGGGGTCGTCGCCGGGCTGATCGCCCGCGATCAAGGGTCTGACAGGCGCGGGCGGGGGGGCTTGGCAGGCCGTCGTCAGACCTGCTGGGCGGCAAGCGTCGCCGAAGGCAGGGCGCGACAAATTGTCACGAATAAATTTCTCGTTAAGGGAAGGGAGTCACACTCGACCGCGTGATCGTGAGCAACTTGCCATTCGGGGTTTGCACCGATGCAGTCGGAACAGAAGAAACTCATGACATCCAGCCTCGCACGCATCTTTGCGGCGAAGGGTCGAATCGGAAAGCGATTCTATCAGGATCTCTTTGCACGGGTGCCCGAGATCCGGAGCCTGTTCTCCGAGGAGATGCGGCCGCAGCAGGAGAAGTTCGACGCCACGCTGGTCTGGGTCGTGAAGGAGATCCACCACGACGAGCGTCTGGAGGCCAGCCTCGTCGCACTCGCGCAGCGCCATGCCCGCTATGGGGCCTTGCCGCATCACATGCCCCTGTTGGGCGAGGTGCTGATCGGCGCGCTCGAAGCCGAGGCACCGGGCGGGCTTTCGGCCGCCGAGGCCGAAGCATGGCGTCTGGCCTATGGCCGGGTTTCGGCGATCATGACGCCCGCGCTTGCCGCCGAACTTCGCGAAAGGGTGGATTCCTCCTGAGGTGACGATCCGGGGCGGTGCGCCCCGGCCGACACATGCGGGTCCCTACGGTCATCGACGGTTCCTGCCGCGAAATTCCGTGTCCGGTCGCGACAGAGGGCGTCAGCCCTTGCACGGCGCGATCGCATCGATCCGGGTCGTTGCGATCTGCCTGAGCAAGCTCAGCGCGCCTTCGACCTGATGTTCGAGCGCCTTTCGACCCTTTTCCGGTGTCGCGAGATGGGCCTCGCCGACCGTCCCGGCATCGGAGAGATCGGACGCCATCCATCCCCGCGAGATCGGACCGGTCGGAAGGATGTCCCAGGATTCGGCAGCGGAGACGAAATCACGTGCGGATTTCATGTCCACGAGATCCGGGTGCAGGTGGAGCATCACCGACGTCTCGTAGTCGCCCCCGTGAATTCCGAAGCTTTTCTCACGGTCGGAAAACATCCCCGGTGGCGTGCCGAAGGCACCCCATTGGAACTTTACCGCCAGCATTCCGGCCTGGACCCGCAGCTCTCGCGAGAGGATGGAGACCAGATCGAGATTGCCGCCGTGGCTGTTGGCGAGCGCCACCCGCCGCACGCCCGCCCGCGCGATCGACAATCCGATCTGGGTCCAGGACGACAGGGCCGTTGCCGCGTCGAGCGTCAGCGTGCCGGGAACGTCGAGATGCTCGTTCGATTTGCCGACGGCCTGCACCGGCAGGATCACGACATTAAGATCGTCGGGGCAGGTCGCGCGGAGACGGTCGAGCATGCCGTTCATGATCAGGGTGTCGACACCGACGGGAAGGTGCGGGCCGTGCTGCTCGATCGCGGCGGTCGGAAGGATCGCCACCGTGTCGTCCGGCAGTCCGCGTTCGAATTCCGCCCGGCCGATATGGGCCCAGTCGCGTGCGCTCATCTTGGTTCTCCGTCTGTGTGGCTTTCAGGCAGGTGCCGGGATGGCCCGCCATCGTGATCGTGGGTGTATCGGTGGTCGCCGTGCCGGGGGGCGGCGGCGAATCGGGGTCCGGATCGCGAAAGGACGCCTCCGGCCGGTGCGGTCATGCCGTGGCCACGTGCGCGGACGCACGATCGCCACGGAGGAGTTTCGCCATGCGCCGGTCGATCCGTGCCAGGTGGGCGGCGCGCGTGGCGGGGGTCGAGCTGTCCATCAGGTAATGCGCGGCGAACTGCGTGCGACAGCGCCGCGCGCAGAGCAGGCGCACCCCGCGCAGGATCGTGCGCTTGCCGGGGGCGCCGACGAACAGCGTCAGCCAGCGCGACGCGCCGCAGGTGGTGAAGACGGCAAGATGCCGGATATGCGTCAGACCGGGGGCGATGTCCCGGCCTTCGGAGGAGGGCATGTGGAACGCGACGCCCGGCAGCAGGACGCGGTCGAGCCAGCCTTTCAGGACGGCCGGAAGCCCGTACCACCATGTCGGGTAGACGAAGATCAGCGCGGTGCACCAGCGCAGATCGTCCACGTCGGATTGGACGGGGGCCGTATTCGTCACGTCGTTCTCGTAACCGGTCCATTCGGCTTCGGTGAGCTGGGGCGTGAACCCGTCGCGGTAGAGGTCGCGGACGCGGATCTCGGCCCCGGCATCGGTCAGGTGTTCCATCACGCGGTCGAGCACCGCACCGTTGAAGCTGTCGCGGCGGGGGTGGCAGAAGATCACGAGCGCGCGCATCAGAACGAGTCCATCTCTCGGCGGACACGGTTGAGGAACGCGCCCCGCCGCGCATCGCTGGCCGTGTTCATGCCGTAGAGCGCGAGGTACCGCGTCTTTTCCGGGCGGCAGACATGCCAGAGCGCCCGGGTGAAGTGCCGCCGCGGCGGGTCGGAGGTGAGACGCGCCCGGATGCGGTTTCCGCCGTAGCTGGTCACGGCGGCGATGCGGCGGATCCGGGTCAGGTTCGGGCGGACATGACCGCCATCGAGCGTGAAGGACACGCCGGGAAGGAATACCCGGTCGAGAAACCCCTTGAGGATCGCCGGGTAGCCGAAGTTCCAGACCGGAAAGACCATGACGAGGGCCTCCGCCGCCTCCAGACGCGCGACATACCGCGCGACCGGCATGCGATTGGAGCCGACCTCGTGATAGGTCCGCCGTTCGGCCTCGCGCAGGACGGGGTCGAAGCCCTCGGCGTTCAGATCGCAATCGTCCACCTCCCAGCCGCGCGCGGCCAGGGTGTCGACCACGGTCGTGTGCAAGGCCGCCGAGAAGCTTTCCGGGCAGGGATGGGCGAAGAGGACAAGCGCGCGCGTCATGGCTATTCGGCGGCGACCCTCCGCAGGCGGTCGAAGGCGTACATCCGGTCGTAGCTCCAGGCCGGCTGGTCCCAGGATATCATCTTGCCGGGGTTCAGAAGGCCCTTGGGGTCGGCCTCGCGCTTGAAGGCGAGCTGGCGGTCGTCGACCCTCTGACGTCCGCCTTCCTCCAGGGTGTAGCGATGGGGATTGAAGATCATCGCCCCTTCGGATTCGTGGATTTCGACGATCTCGTTCAGGCGGTCTTCGGTGGTGAACTTCACGAGGCTCAGGCCGGCGAAGATCGGACGTCCGGCGTCGCGCAGGACCTCGAGATGTTGCAATACTTCGGGAGAGAGCCGCGCGCGGATGCGTTCGACCTGCTCGACGGGGTCGGCCTCGCCGTACCGCACCTGGAGGTAGGTGATCGACGGATCGACCCGCAGGGCGCGCAGGGTGGTGTGGTTCCAGCCGTATTCGAACACCGTGCCGGGCTGCCTGTCCCAACCGCCGACCTGGCTGTTCCAGATCACCTTGGCATCGCCGCGACGGGCCAGGAAGGTCTCGAACCCGTCCATGGAATGGGGCGCGATCATCAACCCGATCAGCTGGCTGCCGGGTGTCACGTGAGGCTGGATGCGCGGGAAGTAGGAATGGGCCGTCGGGGCCTCGTAGACGGAAACCAGTTTCGACAGGATGCCGCTTTCGCGGGCGAGATCGAGCGCGAAGCGGGAGGCCGACGGGAAGTCGTCCAGCGTCACGAACAGCTCGACCCAGTCATATGCGGGGGCGAGGGGGATCTCGATCTCGGTGATGATGCCGTTGGTGCCGTAGGCATGGCTGACGCGGGCCAGCTCCTCGCCGCGGAATTCGAGGATGCGGGGCTCCGCCTCCATGGTCACGACGCGCAGGCGGATGATGTTGCCCAGATCGCGCAGGTTGCCCCAGTGGACCGATCCGACGCCGCCGGAGCCGCCGGCGATGAAGCCCCCGATGGTCGCCGTGGCCCAGGTGGAGGAAAACATGCGGATTTCCTGTCCGGACTGCGCCTTGCATTCCGCATCGAGATCCTTGAGCAGGCAGCCGGGCTCGACGATCACGCGGCCGGGATGGACCTCCCTGACCGCGTTCATGTGCTGGAGGTGCATGACGCAGCCGCCGGCCAGCGGCATCGCCTGTCCGTAATTGCCGGTGCCGGCACCGCGCGTCGTGACCGGCACGTCATGGGCGTAGCAGGCTTTGAGAACCTCGATCACTTCGGCCTCGGACCGGGGCGAGACGACCAGATCGGCTTCCACCCCGTCGAGGCGGTCCTTGAGGACGGGAGAATACCAGAAGAAGTCCCGGCTCTTCGCGCGGATCGCGGCCTTGGATTTCTCGAGATCGAGATGGCTGAGAGCGTCGCGAACGGCGTCGATGTTCATGGGGCACCTGTGATGGGGTCGAGTTCGGCGTAATCGGGAAGGGTGCGGTCGATGGCGCGCCCGGCGCGCAGCACGATCCGGTCGGAGTGCGGCCGGGCGAAGAGCTCGGTCCAGCTGCGCGCGCGGGTGACGACGAGATCGGCCGGAGAACCCGTGCCGAGATCGCGCGCGCCGAAGGCGCAGGTCGTTGCCGGCGTGGTCGTGAAGGCGCGCGTCCAGTCGTCGGCGGAATGGTCCAGATGGGCGATCCGCGTCGCCTCGCGCATGACTTCGAGCATGTCGAGGTCGCCATAGGCGTAGAATGGATCGCGCGTGTTGTCCGACGCGAAGCTGACGGGGATCCCCCGCTCGCGCATCTCGTGGACCAGCGTGACGCCACGGCGTCGCGGCGTGCGGGCCCCGCGATCCTGGAGGTAGAGGTTGCACATGGGCAGGCTGACCACGTGCAACCCGGCCCTGGCCACGAGATCGAGCGTGTCCATCGCGCGCGCATCCTCCTGCGCGGACAGCGAGCAGCAATGGCCCACGACCACGCGACCCTCGAAGCCGGTGTCGATCACCGTCCGCGCGATCATGCGCAAGGTCTCGCTGTCGGGGTCGAGCGTCTCGTCCACGTGGAAATCGGCATCCAGATTGCGCTCGGCCGCCATGTCGAAGAACAGGTTCAGCCGATCCTGCAGGTCCGGTACGGGATAGGAGACCATTCCCAGCACGCCGCCGTATTCTGCGACCGTATCGGCGATGTCGGGAAACTCGCCCTCGCGGGACACGCCGTCGCAACTGACGAGGCAGGCGGCCTGCAATTCGATGCGGCCCGCCCATTCACGGCGCAGACGATCGAAGACTGGCCATGACCGCTTGAACTGACCGTTCATCGAATCGAGATGCGTGCGGATCGCCGCCGTTCCATGCGCGTGGGCCGAGCGCAGCGCGAAGGATATCCGGGCCGTCAGGTCGTCCTCGCTCCAGTTGGCGTGGTCGTCCCTCACGGTCGTCAGCGCCCCCGCGAAGCTGCCGTCGGGGTTGGATGCACGCGGCCAGATGTGGCCCTTGTCGAGATGCGTGTGCATGTCGGTGAAACACGGGAACACCATCGCGCCGCCCATGTCGACACGCGTCCCGGCCGGAGCGGCGAGGCCGTCGGCGGAGACGCCCAGATCGGTGCGGAGCAGATTGCCCGGCTGGCCGACGAGGATCGCGGGCACCGTCACGTTCGCAAGGGTGAACGGCGGCTCGGGCAGGGTGCGGAACCCCATCATTTGTCGCGTGCCAATGCGGATTCGTGCCATTTGTGAAGGAGCAGGTGGCTGATCAGCGACAGGATCGCGAAGATCACGACCCCCATGGCCGCCACCAGACCCAAGGCCGCGAACATCCGCGCGATGTTGAGGCGGTAGCCGGCCTCCTGGATGCGCGAGGCCAGTCCCGCACCGACACCGCCCGTCCCCGCGACCAGCTCGGCCACGACCGCGCCGATCAGGCTGAGCCCGCCGGCGATCTTCAGGCCGCCCAGGAAATAGGGCAGGGCGGCGGGCAGTTGCAGGTGGATCAGCCGTTGCCAGCGCGTCGCGCCGTAGATGCGGAAGAGATCGCGCAGACCGCTATCCACGGAGTTGAGCCCCAGCGTCGTGGAGGACAGAACCGGAAAGAACGCCACCAGCCAGGCACAGAGCAGCATGCCCGCCGTCTTGCTGTCGACGTAGATGAAGATCAGCGGTGCGATGGCGACGACCGGCGTGACCTGCAGGATCACCGCGTAAGGATAGAAGCTCATCTCGAGCGCGCGGGACTGGTTGAACAGGATCGCGAGACCGCCACCGCCGATGATCGCGATGGCGAGCGCCAGCAGCGTGATGCGGCCCGTGAGCAGTGCTGCCTCGAAGAGGATGCCCCAGTCGGATCTGAGGCTCTCCCAGACGAGGCCCGGGCCGGGCAGGATGTAATGGGGGATCTCGTTCCAGACGACGATCCGGTCCCAGAGCCAGAGAGACCCGATCAGCACGAGCGCGGGCAGGATCCAGCGCCCCACCATCTCCAGCTTTCGCCTGCGCTGGCGCGCCATCTCTTCGGCATCCGGCAGCGTCAGATCCTCGGCCGCGGCCGTCCGGTCCGCCTGCGGGGTATCGGTCAGTCGTGCCTCGGGCGCGACATCGGGGCGTTGGCCGGGGCGTGCGCCATGCGACGGGGCAGGGGTTGCGGCATCGCTCATGCGGCGTCCTCCATGGCGACGTGCAGCGCCGCGGAGGCGCGGCGAACGGCCTCGCTGTAGGCGGGCTCCGTGCGGAAACTCTCGTCGCGGGGATAGGGCTCGGAGACCGCGATCTCGTCGACGACGCGGCCGGGGCGGGCGGCCATGACGACGATCCGGTCCGACAGATAGACGCTTTCCATCACGGAATGCGTGACGAACATCACGGTGGAATTCGTGCGTCCCTTCATCTTGAGAAGATCGTCGTTGAGCTTGAAGCGGGTGATCTCGTCCAGCGCCGCGAAGGGTTCGTCCATGAGGATCAGGCGCGGCTTCGTGACCATGGCCCGCGCGATGGAGACGCGCATCTTCATGCCGCCCGAAAGCTCGCGCGGGTAGGATCGCTGGAACTGGTCCAGACCGACGAGTTTGAGCGCCTCGAGCACGTCGTCCTTCACCTCGTCGTAGCTTTTCCCCTGCAGGCGCAGCGGCAGCCAGACGTTCTGGGCGACGGTGGCCCACGGCATCAAGGTCGGCTCCTGGAACACGACGCCGAGATCGCCCGAGCGGCGCGCATCGGCCCAGTCGATCCGGCCGCGCGTGGGCGACATCAGCCCCGCGATCATGCGGAGAGCCGTGGACTTGCCGCACCCCGACGGCCCCAGGAGCGACAGGAAATCCCCTTCCCGAAGCGTCAGGTCCATGCCGCGCAGGGCGACGGTGCCGCCGCTGAAGGTCTTGGTGACCTGCGACAGCGACAGAAGCGCGGGGCGTTCTCGGTGCGGGTGGTCCACCGGATCACTCGGCGGGCTTGAGATCGGCGCCAACGTTGTTGTTGACGTAATCGAGCGTGTAGCTGTCCTGCCAAGGAGCATCCTCGGCGATCACGCCGGCCGCGACCATGTCGTCGAAGAAGGCCCCGATCGTTTCGTCCGACATCGCGCCGATGCCGCCCTCGACGGCGTCGATCGAGGTCAGCATGTCGTTCTCGATCATCTTTTCCTTGGCGTAGTCGATCTTGTCCTGGGTCATGTCGGCATTGGCTTCGAGGATCATCTGGTCCGCGGCCGCGCTGTCGCCGTAGAGATAGTTGTACCAGCCCTTGATGCTGCCATCGACGAAACAGGACACGACATCGGGGGTTTCGTCGATGGTGGCGTCCATCGTCTCGATCAGCGTGGCGTAGCTGGCATAGCCGTTATCGGCGATCAGGAAGACATTGGGGGTGAAGCCGGCCTCCTTCTCGATCAGGTAGGGCTCGGACGACAGGTAGGCCTGCATGCCGGTCTGTTCGTCGGCGATGAAGGGCGCGGGGTTGAAGGTATAGGGTTCGCGCTGCTCGGCGGTGAAGCCGTGAGCCGCGATCATCCACTGGTAGTAGCTCTGATAGCCGTTGTCCCCGATCAGCAGCGTCAGGTCCTTCAGACCCTCCCAGCTGTCGACATCGGGGTGGGAGATGATCGCCTGGGGGTGTTTCTGGAAGATCGCGGCGACGACCTTCAGCGGAATGTCTTCCGCGCGGGCGTTGAACGCCTGGAGCATGTCGCCGCCCATGTGGAAATCGAGCCGACCGGCCAACATGAGGGCCCGGTTGTTGACCTGCGGCCCACCCGGAACGACGGTCACGTCGAGCCCGCATTCGGCGTAGGTGCCGTCGGCCACGGATTGATAGAAACCGCCGTGTTCGGCCTGCGCCAGCCAGTTGGTGCCGAAACTGACGGGCGTCAGATCCTGTGCAACCGCGGGCAGGGAGGTCAGTGGCAGGACGACGCAGAAGGCGAGACGGTTCATGATGTGGTCCTCTGAGGCACCGGCGTGAAAGGTGGGGATACCAAAGCGACGGCGGTGCCCCGCGCCAAGCTCACGCCCGAATTTCAGCTTCATTTGCGAGCATTTGATGCTTTATTGTGCGTTAAGGGTGATCCCTGCGCGATTCACGGGCGATCGTATGGTCAGCCATGAGGCAGGTCGGTAACCTTTCGAGATGAATGCAGATGACCCTCTCGCCTCCGAAGCCGTAGATGCCGATGGAATCGCCGCGCCCTTCGGGGCCTATTCGCAAGCGGTGATCGCGCCTTCCGGGCGTCGGCTCATGGTCTTTTCGGGCAGGTTGGGCGTCGCGGCAGACGGCAGCTGTCCGCAAGGTGTCCGGGCGCAGGCGGAGCTTATCCTTCGCGATATCGACCTGTTGTTGCGTGCTGCCGGCGGGGACCGGTCCGATGTGCTGAGGCTCTCCGCTTTCGTGACGGAAAGGGCCCATATGGGTGACTACATGAAGGCTCGCGATGCATGGGTCTCCGACCTCGATCCGCTGCCTGCATCGACGCTGATGATCGTGTCCGGGTTCACCAGACCCGAGTTCCTGGTCGAGATCGAGGCGCTGGCCGCGCTTCGCTGAAACGGAGTCTGGATGCGGAGCGGTTTGCGGGTCAGCGTTCCGGGTGTTCCGACCGGCTCTGCTTGCCGGCGCGCGCCTAGGCCACGCGATCACGCGGGCGCAATGGTTGCGGAGCGTGATGCGAACGGTTCTTGTCCGACCGTCGATGCCTGTGCTCGGAAGGGACCGTTCGCGGATATGGATGGATAAACTGCCGTCTCCATTCTATCCGTAACCGATGATCCATCGTCTTCTTCTCAGTCTCTGTCTTGCGGCGGCCATGGCGACGCAGGCCGCCGCACAGGAAAGCGGGGCGGTACCCGATGGCACGCGCGTTCTTTCGGTCGCAAACGCGCCGACGGACGAGGCGATCGCCAGCCGTCTCCGCGCGATCGTCGGAGCGCTCGATCACGACGAGATCGCGGTTGCCGTCAATGCGGGAGTGGTCACGCTGTCGGGCGACATCGCGGACCCGGCGATCAGCCGGAACGTGGCCGACATCGCCGGGCGTCTGGAAGGTGTCGTGGCCGTGAACAATGCCGTGGCCGCATCGGACGACATCGCGCAGCAGATCAACCCGGCATTCGACCGCTTCCGCGCGCGCATCGCTCAGCTCGTCGCGCGTCTGCCGCTCTTCTTCCTTGCCGCCGCCGCGTTCGGGGCGATCGTCGTCCTGGGCGTGATGCTGGCGCGCCTGCGATTCTGGGACCGGCTCGCGCCGAATGCGTTCATCGCGGGGATCTACCGTCAGGCCTTCCGCGTCGTCTGCGGCATTGTCGGAATCGTCGTCGCGCTCGACTTGCTGGGCGCGGCGGCCCTCCTCGGGACGATCCTAGGCGCTGCGGGCATCGTCGGACTGGCGATCGGATTCGCGGTTCGCGACACGGTGGAGAATTTCGTGGCCTCCGTCATGCTGAGCCTGCGGCAGCCCTTCAGGCCGAACGATCTGGTCGAGATCGAGGGGGATGTGGGCCGCGTGATCCGGCTGACCTCGCGTGCGACGATCCTGCTCTCGCTCGACGGCAACCACGTCCGCATCCCGAACGCCACGGTCTTCAAGGGCCGGATCGTGAATTACACGCAGAACCCGGCCCGGCGGTTCAGCTTCGATATCGGCATCGACCCGGACGCCGATCTCGAGGCGACGCGCGTGCTGGCGCAGGCGGCGTTGAAGGCCCAGCCCTTCGTTCTCGACGACCCCGAGGAGCTGGTCTGGATCGAGAACATCACCGAGGCGGGGGCGATCCTGCGTGTGACCGGCTGGATCGATCAGGACCAGACCGGGTTCGTCACGGCCCGGGGCGATGCCATCCGGCTGGTCAAGGACGCGATCGAAGCGGCCGGTGTCGCCATTCCCGACACGACCTACCGCATCCGGCTCGAAGGGTCGGGAAACGCATCCGGAGTGGAGCCGGGGCCACGTCATAAGGAAAAGCCGGTCCCGGCATCGACGGCGGCGTCCGATGCACAGGCAGGCGACGGCCGCCAGTCGGAGGAAAAGGCGCTGATCCCGCTCGTCGCGGCCGAGCGGGAGGCGACCGGCGATCTTCTCGCACGGGACGCTCCGCGGGAATAGGGGCGAGCGGCTGCGCGGAGCCTGGGGCGGCGGGGTGCTTCGAGGTCGTGCCTGTCGAGGGGAGTGCCGCTCTGAGTGACCGGCCACGACGATGATCGGGAGGGGGTGAATGCGGTTCCGCCCGGTTTCGGATGGCATTCGAGCGCGAATCGTTGTCTTCCCGGTGATCTGCCGTCCGAGCATTTTGATCCACGAGAGTAGCCGGGAGGACGCGCGACAAAGCCCTTCTCGATCGAGGTGTTCCGTCAAGGAAGAGGCGGGCAGATCGAGCTCGATCACGCAGAGATCAGGATGCGGGCGAGCCGATCCTGATCGGCAATCGTGATGGCCGGTTCCCGGCAAGCTGTTCTGCCGAACGGCTCATGCGGCGAAGATTTCGTCGCGCCGGTGGATTCGGCACAGGATGTGCCGAACCACGTCAAGCGATACCGATCAGGCCGCGCTCATTGCGACGTTGCTGTCGTAGCGGCTGCGCGCCGGGACGGCTCCGACCGCGTGCGGCAGGGGCGCGATCATGAGGCAGAGCGGGGTCAGCGCCTCGGCGTAATCGAAGGGCCCGCTTATGGACTGGAAGCCGTAGCGCTCGTAGAAGGGTGCATGGCGATGACGGGCGATGATCGCTCCGTGGCTGGCGCAGTGGTGCCGCGCGAAGTCCATCGCGATCCCGAGCGCGTACATGAGGACCCGACGCCGGGTCTTGGGATCTTCGCATGCAACGGCCAGACGCGATCCGTCCGCGATCGTTCCGCCGGCCTCCAGGATCGGATCGAGCGCGTCGCCGAACATCTCGTAGGTCGCGCAGGCCTTCTGGTCGGCGCGGAGCGGGGTCAGGCGGATCGTTCCGGCGAGGCGCCCCTGCAAGTTGATGCCGTAGATGACCGTATCGGGTTCGTCGTCCTGCCAGTCCGACAAAGAGGCGGAGAGGCTCTGCCGGATCAGATCGCACTTGGCATAGGCGTCGTATCTGAAGCGATATATGGCTTCCTTCTGGGACGGCGTCTCTGCCACGAAGTGGTCAATATCGGAGGAGCCGGTGGTTCTGTTGTAGCCAAGCAGCGAAAGGTTGAAAGCGTCGTAGCCCACGTTGAGCTCCCTTGGATTTGAAAAGAATATTTCGGTCCAGACACTAAATTCCCTTGGAACCGATCCGTGCTATCTCTGTTACTGACTTAGAACCGCTCGATTAATAAAAGGTAGGCTTGCGCTAAGGTCGCTTTACGGTTGCGCTCGTCCGTATTTCTGAGCCTCTTCGAACAACGATCACATCACTGGTCCAGGCAGTCAGTCACCTGAGTTGAGGTACAGTCGGTCTTTACCCGCGGCAATCCGGGGGAAGAGGGCCGACTTTATCACGGCAATTTGTTGCCAAGAGTGCGGAGGGTCACGGCGGATTCCCGCTCCGGGTCCGCGGGCCGGTGTCTGTTTCGGGACGCCGGGCGTGGCTTCATATGCCGACAAGATTGCCGTGAAATTCTATGTTGCTGAAATTCCAAACTATAAAAAATCAGTTAACTTCCACTAAAATTCTAGATACTCTGGGGTAGGATGTGTTATTCAGATTCCGGACCTCGATGGTTGGGCGCAATCCGCGCGCGGCCGAAGTTACAAAAGTAAGGATTGAAAGTATGATGATTAGACTTTTCTCTGGTGCAGCCACTGCCGCCCTTCTCGTCGCCGCCGGCCCTGCCGCTGCTGCGGTGATCACCATCGATACGTTCGATACCCCGCAGACCACGTTCGACCGGCCGGCGCCGAGCGAAGGAGCTCCGCAGGGTTCGGAAATCGCTGCTGCCGAGGCCATCGGCGGTTATCGCGACATGTATGTCGAGACCGATGCCAAGGGCCGCCTCGGCGCGACGTCGCTGGTTGCCGGTTCGGATCCCCAGAGCCCGGCTGACGGCATCCTGAGCTTCAACAACGAAGATGGCGTGACCGGTCGTGGCTGGGTCACCTATGACGGCCAGGACGGAGGCTTCCTGCCGAACGAAGTCAACATCAACGGTCTCGGCGGGCTCGACCTCTGGACCGGTCCCATCGGCGGCGGTTTCTTCTTCGACGTCCTTCGTGTCGATGCCGACCTCTTCGCCGGCATCACGGCCTACGACACGTCCGGTCAGACGACGTCGTTCGGTGGAACGGTCGTGGAAAGCGGAACTCCGTTCGCGGCGTTCACGGATTTCGACAACCCTGACTTCAACTGGAACAGTGTCGGTGCGCTGCAGTTCTTCGCGCAGTCCGGCGTCAACTCCGACGTGATCAGCCTCGACGGCGCGATCTCTTCGATCACGGTGAATACCGGTGTGGTTCCGATCCCCGCGGCCGGCTTCCTTCTGCTTGCCGGTATCGGTGGTCTCTCGATCGCCGGACGCCGTCGCCGCAAGGCCGCCTGAGCGAACTGAACTTGGCGGACCGGCCTTCGTTGGCCGGTCCGCTATCCCTATTAATCTAAGCTTGCCTGTTGCGGGGCGGGTGGGTTGCAATCCACCGACATACGCTTTTCGCGCATAATGCGTACCAGGCGTTAACCGATAGTCGATCTTATGTTAAGTCGGCTGACTGTCCTGCGATACCAGCGATTTCCCCGACGAGCCCAAGCTAGCCCATGACTGTTCGCGGGGCTCTGCGCGGTGACGATAGACCACCGCTGTCGGCGAGTACGATCCCGCCTTCGGCAAGTGCGGTGAACCCGGCCCGGAAATGGGCCGAGGATTTTATTGCGATGACAGCGCAGGCCTGGATGTCGATCCCGGCCGAGACGAAGGCCCCGGGGTCGTAGGCCTGCACCCGCAAGGTCGAAACGAGGATCCGTCCCATCCCGACACTCAGCACAGCCCCCGCGCCCCCCAGAACGGGTTCGCCGCGCATCATGGGGCCTGTATTGCGGTAGGAAATCTCGAGAAGCCGTTCGACCCGGCAACTTTCGCCCGCGATTTGAAGGATGCCCCCTTCGCCCTGACCATGCGCCGCCTCGACAATGGACGGAAGCACGAGAAAGCCGAATGCGAACGGGCAGTTCAAAGCGACAAGGTGCGGTACGATGCCGGTGTAGTCGCCAAGTCCGCCACCGCCGGGATTGTCGCCGATATCCGCAAGCACGACCCGGCCCCGGCCCAGCCGGCTGCGCACTTCGACCATCGCCTGGGCTACGGTCGGCACGGGCGTCACGAGGGCGTCGCGCCGCGCCTCGACTTCGCGTCGCATAGCCTCGCCCGTCCGCCGTGCCGCGGCGTCGTCATAAGCCGAGACAAGGCAGCTCGTCCCCCGAAACGGTGCCTCGGAAAAGGGAAAGCCCCCGAGAAGCGTCACATCCGCGACCGGGCCCGTCTCGAGCGTATCGCTCAGCGCAACCAGATCGGCGAAGGCCCCCGAATGGGTCTGCTGGTGCGGCATGGGCACCTGCAGGCCCATCGGCACATGAATGGTTCGCAGCTCCGGCGCGGTCAGAGACAGCTCCACCAGGCGAGCCCCGCGCGGGCGTGCGTCGGTGTGCGGGTAGAGCTTGCCGGCCAGCACCAAATTGGCAGCCTCAATGATCCCTGGCCCCGGATTGGCATGGAAATCGAGGGCGACGCCGATATGGACCTCCGGCCCGACACGGGCGCGGACCGCACGGACCAGATCGCCCTCGGGGTCTTCGCGACCTTCGGCCAGAAGCGCGCCGTGCAGCAGGAGAAAAACGTTCGTCGGGGCGAAATCCGCGCGCAGCCCGTCGAGACTGGCGAGGATCTCGGCCTCCAGTCGCGCATAGTCGGGACCAGCCACCGTACCGCCGGGTAGCGCGGCGGTGCAGAGGCCAATCCGTGTCTCGGCATGGGCCGCATCGAGCGCCTCCAGACAGCCGCCGAGCCAGTTCTCGTTGCCGCCGAAGCGCGCCCGTACCGCCTCGCCTTCGAGATGATGGCGGGCAAGAAACTCGTCATACGTCACCAGCGCCGGGGCGATGGCGCTGGCCTCGTGGAACAGCTGAAGCACGATGGCCCGGGGCCGGGTCATCCCCAGACGTCACCCAGCAGGCGCAACCAGTTGCCGCCGAGGATCTTGACGATACGCTCGTCGGACCAGCCCCGGCTCTGCATCTCGGCGGTGAGGTTCGGGAACTCCTCGTTCGTACGGATGCCCTCGGGCTTCGAGATCTTCGCCGATCCGAATTCGGTCAGGGTACGTCCCGTGCCCTTGTCCTTGTTCGCCCAGAGCAGCCACGGGCCGGGGCGCGGCCGGTTGTGGCTGAAATCGGTTCCGATGGCGACGTGATCCTCACCCACGAGATCGAGTGTATATTCCAGCGCGTCGATCACGCTGCCCACATTCGCCTCGTTCCCGGCGGGAAGTCCCGGCGCGAAGAGCGAGGTCCCGATGACGCCGCCCTTCTCGGCGCAGGCCTGGAACACCTCGTCGGGCTTGTTGCGCGGCACGTCGCGCAGGGCACGCGGCAGACAATGGGTGATGGCGACCGGCTTGTCCGAGGCCGAGATGGTATCAAGCGAGGTCTGCACTCCCACATGGCTGAGATCGATCAGGATGCCGGAGCGTCCCATCTCGTCCACGGCCTCGCGGCCGAACCCCGTGAGACCGCTGTCGCGCTCCTCGAGATAGCCCGCGCCGAAGAAGTTCTGCGTGTTATAGGTGAGCTGCATGATGCCCACGCCGCAATCCTTGAAGATGCGGAAGTAGTCGAGCCGGTCCTCGACCGGAGATGTGTTCTGCCACCCCATGATCATGCCGACCTTGCCCTCGGCCTTGGCGGCATGGATGTCGGCGACGGTCCGCACCTTCATGGCGATGTCGGCGTTCTCGTCTATCAGGCGGTTCCAGCCTGCCACGTAATCCATGCCGCCGCGGAAATTCTCCCACAGCACGGAGGCCGCGCTGATGGCGGTGACGCCGCCCTTCTGTGCGGCCAGCAACAGGTCGCGGTCGAAGGCGGAGCATTGCAGGGCATCGATCACGATGCTGTTGCCGTGGAGATCGGTCATGGTCGTTCCTTTCAGGCGCGCACCGGGAGGGGGGTCGGGCACCATTCCTCGCCGGTCATGTCGGGCGTGTCGTAGTCGCGGAAGCGGGTAAGATGCGTTTCGGCATCCTCGGCGAAGAAGCTGCGCACCAGACCCGAGGCAAGGCGCCGTGCGCCTTCGCTCGATGCGGGGATGCCGCTCGTCACCTTTCCGTGGCTCGGCACCGAGGGGTATGCGAAGAGCGCGACGCGGGAAAGCGCCGGGCAGCTGCCGGGGGTCCGCTCGATGAAGGTGAAATCGTCGGCAAGATAGGGATGGGCGGCGAGCGCGGGGTTCGCGGCGGCCCGTGCACCGTCCACGACGTCGCCCCAGAGCCGGGCATGGGGTGCGAGATGCCTGAGTTCGGGGCGGCGCGGAAGGTCGATCCCGAAACCGGTGGCGAAGATCGCCACGTCGGCCTCGATCTCGCCGAGGGGCGTCGTCACCGCGATGCCGGTGCCGCGTGTCTCGACGTCCTCGACCGGGGCGCCGACGTGAAGAAAGGCGTTTTCGTGCCGCGCCACCCGTTCGACCGAGTGTCTGGGCGGCGGCACCGGAAAGCGGTCGCCTTCGTCCATGAGGGCCCACTTGTCCGCATCGGAGAGGCCCACGAAACCCGCGGTCATGCCGCGGGAGCCGGTGCCGGTGAACTTGTCGACGGTCGGCACGGCCCCGCGCCGGACCAGCAGGTCGAGCCGGGCGCAGCCCGCCTCGAGCGCGGCGGCGGCGTTGTCCATCGCCGAGGCGCCCGCACCCACGACGATCACCCGCTTGCCCCGGAGGCTTTCCGGGTCGAAGCGATCGGCGGAATGATGGACCCGGCCGTCGGGCAGCCCCTCGGCCACCCTGGGCAGACGCGGTGCGCCGAGCGCATCGAGACCGGTAGCGAGCACCACCCGGCGGGTGTACCAATCGCCCTTCGCCGTGACGACGCGGAAGAGGTCGCCCTCGGGGACGATCTCGGTCACGGGGCAATCGTTCTCGACCCGGGCCCCGGTCATGCGGCGATACCACACGAGGTAATCCATCCACATCTCGCGCGGGGCGAGGTCCATCGCTTCCCACGCATCGATGCCCCACTGCGCCTCGAACCACGCGCGAAAGGTCAGCGCGGGGATGCCCAGGGCGGGGCCGGCGGCCTCCTTCACCGTGCGCAGCGTCTCCATGCGGGCGTAGGTGATCCACGGCCCCTCGCGACCCTCGGGCGCGGCGTCGAAGAGGCGCACCTCGTCGATCCCCTCCATCCCCAGCGCGGCGTTGGCGACGAGACCGCAGAGCCCGGCCCCCACGACAGCCACGTCGAGCGCCCGCCCGCCCGCGGGCGATGGGGTCGCGGGCATCCAGGATTTCGGCGGCAGGTTGAGAAGAACGCGCTGACGCGCCAGCTCGGCCTCGAGCGCGGGAAGGCCCGTGGTGTCGGTCATGGCTTGCCTCCGTTCGTGGTCAGGCGGCGGATGAGGTCGGTGTCGTCCGGATCGATGAACCGGCAGCCGGGGATCGTTTCGGCGCAAGCGACGCGGAAGGCGTCGGCAAACGGGGCCAGAACCGAGGGCATCGACCGGCCGGAGGCAGAGAAGAGGCACCACAGGTAGGGCAGATCGACGGCAAGCGGGCGGATCGTCACCCCCTCGATGGGGATGCCCCAAGCGGTCACCGGATCGACGATCGCCACGCCGAGCCCGGCGCGCGCGGCCATCACGGCATTGAGCGAGGAGTTCGTCGCCATCTGCCGCCGCGTCTCGATCCCGGCATCCGCGAAGGCCCGGTCGATCGTATGGCGGATACGGTAGGCATTGCCCACCGTCACGAGCCGCGTATCTGCCACCTCGGCCAATGCCATGGGCCCTGCCCTGTCGAACGGTCCACCCGTCGGGACCGCCGCCACGAGGTTCGACGCCGCGATGACGTGGCGCTTGAGGTCGGCGTGATCGAAGGGAAAGGCCGACAATCCGTAATCCGCCGACCGGTCCTTGAGCGCCCGGGCCACGTGTTCGGCGCTCATGGTCTTGAGTGTCACGAGCTCGGGCAGTCCGGGACCCAGTGCCGCCATCGCGGGGCCGACCAGACCGCCGGCCATCGTCGGTGTCGCCGCCACGTCAAAGCCCGGCAGGCGCTCGTCGCGGATCGCCCCGGCCCGGGCGCGGATCTCGCGCATTCCCGCGGTCAGGCGCTGGACTTCCTCGTAGAAGCGCAGCCCCCGGTCGGTGGGTGAGATACGCGGCCCGTTGCGGTGGAAGAGCTGGAACCCCACGGACGCCTCGAGGTCGCGCACCATGCGCGTGACCGCGGGCTGCCCGATCCCGAGATACCGCGCCGCCCCGGTCATGGAGCCCGACGACATTGCCGCCTGAAACGCCTCCAAAGCGCGGTAGTCAAAGATCTTATCATTCTCTATTGACATGATAGCATCACCATTATCCAGTAATCGCATCATGGCAAGCGGGATTTTCCCGCCCTGCCCCCTCGACAGGAGACCGACCATGTCGCGCATGTCCTTGATGCTTTCCTCTGCCGCCTTGGCCTTCGCCGCGCTTCCCGCCTCGGCCGAAGTCTGGCGTCTGAGTTCGATGATGACCCCCGACAGCTTCGAGGGGCAGGCCTACCAACGTTTCGCGGACCTCGTGGAAGAGTACACGGACGGCGACATCACCGTCCGGATCTATCCAAACGAGCAGATCGGCTCGATGGATTCGGTGGTCGAGCAGCTTTCGCAGGGCCTCGTGCAGCTCGCTCCGTCGGGCATTTCGTTCATGTCCCGTTGGGAGGACGGCATCCGCTATGCCGCGGCCCCCTTCCTCTTCGAGGATTACGCTCACTGGTCCGCTTTCGTGGAGGGCGACCTCTTTCAGGGGTGGCTGGATTCGGTCGAGGACCAGGCCGGAATCACGATCCTGGGAAATATCCCGGACATGCCGCGCGGATCGTTCCGCACGCTTCTTTCCTCCACGCCCGTCGAGACGGCGGACGACATCGAGGGGCTGCGTCTGCGGCAGTATCAGGATGAACTCATCATCGAATCCTGGGAGCATCTCGGCACCGAGGTCCGCGTCCTTCCATGGGGCGAGGTCTATGACGGGATCAATCGCGGGATCGTGGATGCCGTGACCGCCCCGGCGGAGCTCATCACCTCGATGCGCTTCTACGAGGTCGCGCCCAACATCATCCGCACCGACGAATATCCCCAGGCGGTCGCCTGGATGATGAACGCCGATGCTTGGAACGCCCTCTCCGACGAGAACAAAGACGCCATGCTGCGCGCCCATGCCGACGCGGCGGCCTATTCGACCGAGCTGCTGGCGCAGGAATCCGAAACGCTGACGCAGGATCTCGAGGCGATGGACGGGGTCTCGGTCAACTTCGACTTCGACACCGCCCCCCTCATCGCCAGCATGCAGGACTTCTACGAGCAGCGCGGTGCCGACGGAGAGCTTCCCGAGGGTCTTCTGGACGCCGTGGAGGCCGCCCGCTCGGAAAGCGCCGGTGCCAGCGAAGACGCCCCGGCGGCGCAGTAAGGACAGACCCCGATGGCCGTCATCGACCGCTTCCTCGACCTCGCGGCGACACTTTTCAAGTGGCTCGCCACCGCCTGTCTCGTCGTCATGGTGGCCATCAACTCCTTCAACATCGTCTGGCGCGGCCTGTTCGACCAGGCCTTCGGATGGGTGTTCGGATGGACGCTCCTGCTGTTCGTCTGGATGCTTCTCCTCGGGTTCTTCGTCTATGTCCGGGACCGGCGCGACGTGCAGGTGGACGTGTTCATGACCCGCCTGCCCCGCACCGGCCGGCGCATCATGGGGATCTTCGCCGCCATCGTGGGTGCGCTCGTCATGGTTGCGATCCTGCGGGCCGCGCCGCAGCTCCTCGCGCTGCAGACCGCGCGGATGGATACCATCGACCTGCCCATCTACGCCCGTTCCGCCCCGCTCTTCGTCTCGGCGGCGCTGGTTCTGATCCACTTCCTCAACCTGGTCGTATCGATCGCGCGGGGCCGCGAGGCACCTTTCGAGAGCCCGGACGAGCCCGTCATCGAAGGAGCCGTCGAATGACCCTCGGTCTCATCGTCATCGGGGGCTTCATCCTCCTCATGCTGCTGGGCGTGCCGGTCACCATGGCGATCGGGG
Source organism: Palleronia sp. LCG004 (assembly GCF_032931615.1). Lineage (NCBI taxonomy): Bacteria > Pseudomonadati > Pseudomonadota > Alphaproteobacteria > Rhodobacterales > Roseobacteraceae > Palleronia > Palleronia sp. LCG004. The sequence goes on along the minus strand of NZ_CP136762.1, from coordinate 68,206 downwards.
CGGGCTCGATCTTCGGCCTCTACTGGTCCGGTTTCGGCAGTCAGGGCATGGTGGTTCCCCAGCAGATCCTCGACGGTGCGGCGAAACCCGCGCTGCTGGCGATCCCGTTCTTCATCCTCGCCGGCAACCTGATGAACGCCATCGGGCTGACGGACAGGATATTCAACTTCGCCCTCGCGCTCGTCGGGCATTTTCGCGCGGGCCTCGCCTACGTCAACGTCATCGCCTCGCTGCTCTTCTCGGGTGTTTCGGGGGCGGCGACAGCCGATATCGCCGGTCTCGGCCAGCTCGAGGTGAAGGCGATGCGGGCGCGGGGATACTCGCCCGAATTCGCCGCCGCGCTGACCGTCGCAACCTCGCTCGTCGGGCCGATCGTGCCTCCGTCGATCAGCCTGATCGTCTACGCCTGGCTCGCCAACGAATCCGTCGCCCGCCTTTTCCTCGCCGGAATCGTGCCGGGGATCCTCGTGGCGGCCTCCTTCATCGCCTATATCCGGGTGGTCTCGATCTGGGTGCCCATGCCGCGCGAGCCGCGCGCCGATCTCAAGGGCATCGGCCGGGCCGCGATTGAGGGCCTTCCCGCACTCGTCGCCCCCGCGATCATCATGGGGGCCATCGTCTTCGGCTTCGCCACCGCGACCGAGGCCGGGGTCATCGCCTGCGCATATTCGCTTCTGATCGGGCTGGCCTACCGCTCGCTCGACATGAAGAAGCTCTGGACGGCCTTCGTGGAAAGCACCGTGCTCTCGGCGCTGATCATGATGATCATCGGTTTCTCGCAGATCATGGGGTGGCTCTTCGCCTTCGAGCAGGTGCCCCAGGCCTTCGCCAGCGGGATCCTCGATGCCATCGACAGCCGCGCCGTGTTCCTCGGCTTCACCATCGTGCTGCTCGTCGTCATCGGGTGCTTCATGGAAGCCTCACCGGCGAAGATCATCCTGCTGCCGCTGCTTCTGCCAGTGGCCGACGCCTTCGGGATCGATCGGGTGCAGTTCGGAATGATCATCACGCTCGCCCTGCTGCTTGGCATCGCCACGCCTCCGCTGGGGGTCGGTCTCTATCTCATGTCCGCCGTCTCGGGCGTCCGGTTCGAGAAGCTGGCCATCGCGATCCTGCCGCTCATGATTCCTCCCATCGTCGCGCTCATCCTCATCGCGACCTTCCCGCAGATCACCCTCTGGCTTCCGGATCTCGTGATGGGGCCGGCGCAATGAGCCGTCATACCCGACCCGACGCGGTCGACCGCGCCGCCGGTCTGACCGAAGGCGACGCGACCTTCGCGCTGCGCGCCGACCGTCCGGAGTATCTGGAGGGTGCGGAAGCCTGCCGTGCCTCGGTCCTGACGCCGAAGGACGACCTCGGCCTCTCGCCCGCCTTGCGGTACGCCCTCGCCCGCCGGGTGGCACTCGGGGGCGGCAACGCCGCCCTGCTGGCCGAATACCCCGCCCCGGAGGACAGCGCGCTCACCTCGCTCGCGGAAGGTCGGACACCGGAGGATCGGCGTCTCAGGGCCCTTGCCGCCCATGCCGATCTGATCGCCCGTCGCCCCGGTGCCGCCGGGCCGGAGGATCTGGCGGCGCTCCAGGCCGCGGGGATCACCGTCCCGCAGATCATCGCGCTCTCCGAGCTTCTGGCCTTCGTCTGCTTCCAGATCCGGATTGCGCACGGACTTTCCCTGCTGAAAGGGACCGCATGAGCGCCATGCCCCCCATCCGCATCAAGCCCCTGACGTGGACGCCACATCTTCCCCCCGTCGAGGTCGAGGATGCCACCTCTGCCCAGCTGAGTGCGATGAAGGTCACGCCTTCGGCCAAGAAGGTGTCGCCCTACGTGCGGACGCTGGCACACGATCCGGACAGCTACGTCGCGCGCACCATCCTCTTCAACGCGATCATGTATGCCGAGGGCGGCTTGCCCCGGCCCGACCGCGAGCTTGGCGCGCTGGCGGCCTCGATGGTGAACGGCTGCATGTACTGCGCCAACGTCCATGCCCGCCAGCATATCCGTCTGAGCGGCACGTCCCATACCATCGCCGCGCTCTGGCGGGCGGAGCGCGACCGCCTGCCGGCCCGCGATCTGGCGATCGTCGAGTTTGCCGAGGCTCTCACCGCCACGCCCCCCGAGGCTGACGAAACCCATGTCGAAGCCCTGCGGGCTTGCGGCATGAGTGATTTCGAGATCAACGACCTCATCCATGCCATCGCGATCTTCGGCTGGGCCAACCGCCTGATGCATCCGCTCGGCCATTCCGAAACCTGAAGGACAGATCATGGACGCCATCGCCACCGACACCGCCCCCGCCGCAATCGGTCCCTATTCCCAGGCCGTCAGAAGCGGCGACCTGCTCTTCGTCTCGGGCCAGCTTCCCATCGATCCGGAGACGGGCGAGTTCGCCCCCGGGGGGTCGGTCGCACAGATGCGTCAGTGCATGGCGAACATCGCGGCCATCGCCGAGGCCGCCGGGACCAGCATGGCCAAGACCGTCAAGACGACGATCCTCGTGACCGACCTGTCGAACTTCGCCGATCTCAACGCCGCCTACGGCGAGAGCTTCAGCGCGCCCTTTCCGGCCCGCGCCTGCTATCAGGTGGCGGCCCTGCCGAGGGGCGCGATGGTCGAGGTCGAGGCGGTCATCGAGCTGTCATGAACCTCGAGAAGCTTCCCCTCCCCGATTGCGCCGAGCGGGACTGGGCGCGGCGTGCCATCACGATCCTCGAGGGAGACGGACGACGCTCGGCCGACACCCACCTGCTGGCACCGGTCTTCGAAGGCCTCGAGGGGATCTCGATCTACCTCAAGGACGAAAGTACCCACCCCACCGGGAGCCTGAAGCACCGGCTGGCCCGCTCGCTGGTGCTCTATGGGATCTGCAACGGGCACATCCGGCAGGGCACGACGCTGGTCGAGGCCTCCTCGGGTTCGACCGCCGTGTCGGAGGCCTATTTCGCCCGGTTGCTGAGGCTGCCCTTCATCGCGGTGATGCCCCGCTCGACCTCGCGTCAGAAGATCGGGGAGATCGAGCGGTTCGGGGGGCGCTGTCACTTCGTGGACAGCCCCGGAGAGGTCTATGCCGCGGCCGAGCGCGTCGCGACGGAAACGGGCGGGCATTATCTCGACCAGTTCACATTCGCCGAACGGGCGACCGATTGGCGTGGCAACAACAACATCGCCGAAAGCATCTTCGAGCAGATGCAGGCCGAGGAGAATCCCGTTCCCGAATGGGTCGTCATGAGCGCGGGAACGGGCGGCACCTCGGCCACGCTGGGGCGGTACATACGCTACCGCAACCTGCCCACGCAGCTTTGCGTGGCCGATGTCGAATGCTCTGCCTTCTACGACTGCTACCGCACCGGGGATCGCGACACGACCTGCGCCGAGCCTTCGCGCATCGAGGGGATCGGACGCCCACGCGTCGAGCCTTCGTTCGTTCCGTCGGTGATCGACCACATGATCCGGGTGCCGGACGCGGCCTCCATCGCGGCCATGCGGGTGCTCTCCGACCGGATCTTCCGGCGCGTCGGCGGCTCGACGGGAACGAACTTCTTTGCCACTCTCTCCATAGCGGCGCGGATGATGGCTGCGGGACAGGAAGGGTCCATCGTCACGCTCGTCTGCGACAGCGGCGCGAGGTATACCGACACTTACTACGACGACGGCTGGCTGAACGCCCGAGGCCTCGATATCGCGCCGTGGATCGAGCCGATCGAGACGTTCCTCGCGCGGGGCGACGCCTCCGTCCTCTGGCCGTAGGAGAAGGGCGGCGGGTCGGCAGGCCTTGAACATCGTGCGGCCCTGCGGTGCAAGGAAAGGCTCCGGAGCCCGATTGACGGAAAGTAACCCTGACCTGCCGGGCGCATGTTGCCGAGCCGGATCGCCGGGTATCTGCCGTCATTTCCGGCCTTGGGCTGCGGCCTTCTGGTCCACCTCGAGCGCGCGGCGCGCGGCATCCCAGCCCGAAAGGTGATGTGCCCTCAGCATCTCGCGCAGCAAGGGGCCTTCGCGCCGTCGCAGGGTGTCGACGATGCGCGCATGCTCTTCGACTGCCCGTGCCCACCTTTGCGGGTCGCGATTTCCGGCGAAGCGAAAGCGACGGATCCGCGCAGACTCGCTGGCGTAGACCCGCGACAATGCGGGGTTCTGCGCAGCATCGACGATCTTCTGATGGATCGTCTGGTTGAGGTGGAAATAGGCCATCAACTCGCCGTCGCTCCAGGCTTGCACCATGCGATCGTGCAGATCGGCCAGTTCGTCCAGAGCGGCTTGCGTCGCGTTCCGGGCGGCGCGCTCGGCGGCTATGCTTTCGAGGCCGATGAGCACCTCGATCGATGCTTCGACATCCTCGGTCGAGAGGACAACGACGGTCGCGCCCGCGTTCGGACGGATCGTGATCAGACCCTCGCCCTCCAGTATCTTGAAGGCTTCCCGCAACGGGGTCCGCGAAATGTTCAGCCGCTCCACCAGGACCCGTTCGTTGATCCGGCTGCCCGGCTCAAGCTCGCCGCTGGTGATCATGTCACGGACCTGCTGCGTGACATAGGCAGAGCGCGTCCCCCGCCGCGGCTCGATGGTCTGATCCTTCATGCGGCCTCCTGATTGCATGCAAAGAGATACATGATGCGCCAACCGTAGGAAAATTACATTTGACCGCCTCTGCTTTGCATGCAATGAATCGAAAAATAGATTGATGCAATCGACTATCCTCGGGAATCGTCGCCTGTTGCATGCAAATCGCGATTCCCTTGGAGGAGGACCGGATGAACCACCACGCCTATTTCGACCGCGGATCGCGATCCGTCGACTGCACGATCATCGGGACGGGCGGCTTCGGCCGCAGCTTTCTGGCGCAGGGGCAGGTGGTGCCGGGGCTCTCCGTCCGGGTGGCGGTCGATCGCGAGAGCGGCATCGCGGCCGAGAGCCTTCGCTCGGTAGGTGTGGCCGCCTCGGAGATCCGGGAATGCAGCACAGCGGACGAAGCGCAGGACGCATGGAATGACGGAGCGTTCATTGCTGCAAGCGATTATGCCACCGTCGCGGCGCTTCCGGTCAAGGTCGTCGTCGAGGCCACCGGTGCCCCGGAATCGGGTGCCCGCCATGCGCGGATGGCCCTCGAGAACGGCTGTCACGTGGCGATGGTTTCCAAGGAGGTGGACAGTGTCGTCGGACCCGGTCTCGCCGCGATGGCGCGTGAGCGGAACCTGATCGTTTCGCCGGTGGACGGCGACCAGCCCAGTCTGCTGATCGGCCTGATCACCTGGGCCGAGGTGCTCGGCCTCGAGATCGTCGCCGCCGGCAAGTCCAGCGAATACGATTTCGTCCATGACCGGGCCAACGGCACCATGACGGTCGACGGAGAAACTGTCGAGGCACCCGATTTTGCCGGTCTCGAACGGCTGGGCGACGGCGATTGTGCCGAGTTCGTCGCGCGGCGCGCGGCCGCCACTGCCATGCTGCCCCAGCGGGCGGTGCCGGATCTGTGCGAAATGACGTTGGTCGCCAATGCCTGCGGCATGCTGCCCGACCGTCCGGACCTGCACTGCCCCATCGCCCGCATCGATGAGGTCGCAACCATTCTGTCGGAAACGTCCGAGGGGGGCATCTTGTCACGGCCTCGTGTGCTCGACGTCTTTCACTGCCTGCGCGAACCGGGCGAGGTGAGCTTTGCCGGAGGCGTCTTCGTGGTCGTGCGCTGCAAGCATGACGAGACCTGGGAAATGTTGCGCGGCAAAGGCCATGCGGTCAGCCGCAGCGGGCGCACCGCGATGATCTACATCCCCCGCCACCTGCTCGGGATGGAGGCCGCCACGACGATCTTCGAGATCGGTCTCAAAGGTGTGTCGTCGGGCGCGGAACAGCCCGGCCATCATATCGACCTCGTGGCGCATGCCGATCGCGACTTTCCCGCGGGCAGCTATCTCGAAATGGGCGGTCATCATCATTCGATCGAAGGCGTGTCTTCACGCATGATGCCGGGCCGCCCGCTCGATGCGCAGGCCCCCGCACCGTTCTACATCGCCTCGAACTGCAGGCTGGCCCGGGATGTCCGCGCCGGAGAGCTGATCCGGATGGGAGATCTCGTGCTCGACCGGAACAGCGAGCTCGTTCGCCTGCGCGAAGAACAGGATCGACGCCTTGCCGAACAGAGGCTGTCGGCCTGACGGCAGACAACGGCTCTGCGATGTCACCAAATCGGAGAGCCGGACTACACGTTCAAATCACAGGGAGGAAACCATGAACATCACCTACCGCTCCGTCGCGACGGTCGCAGCGATCGCCGTCTGCTCCGGCCCCGCTTTCGCACAGGATGGCTACAGTCCGTCCGCGATCACCGCTTTCGTCGCCGCCGGTGCCGGTGGCGGGACCGACAACTTCGCGCGCACGGTTCAGCCGATGCTGGAAGAGCGGCTCGACGCCAATGTCACCATCATAAACCTGCCCGCCGCCTCCGGTGCCGTCGCGCACCAGCGTACCGCCACCGCGGACCCTGACGGGGAATCCATCGAGTTCGCGTCGTCCACCCTGATCACCAGTCTCGCCGCCGGACAGAACCCGATCGGACTCGACCTGCTGACCCCGGTCGCAAGGATGCAGTCGGACGTTCTGATGCTGGTCGTGAACCCCGAGAAGTACGAGAGCTTCGAGGCGTTCAAGGCTGCCGCCGAAGAGAACCCCGGCACGCTGATCATCGGCGGCACCCATGCGGCCAGCATCGACCGCATGGCCTTTCTGGGCCTCAATGCGGAAGCCGGTCTCGATCTGAACTTCATCCCCTACGACAACGAGGGTGCAGCGTCCGCGAACCTGCTGAGTGGCAATATCGACGGCATGTTCAACGAGATCAGCGCCATTCAGGGCTACATGGAGTCGGGCGAGATGGTCCCGGTCCTCGCGCTGGCGGACGACAGGCTCGAGGCCTATCCCGATATTCCGACCACCATGGAGAACGGCTGGGATCTGACCTTCGGCAACGAGCGCGGCATCTTCATCAATGCCGAGACCCCGCCCGAAACCATCGGTGCCATCGAAGCGGTCTTCGAGGACATCTACGGCTCGGAGGCCTATCAGGACTACGCGGCGCGGACCTTCCTCGACGTGCGTCCGGGCTGGCTTGGCAGCGAGGAGTACCGGGCCGAACTCGAGAAGAACCTCGCGTATTTCCAGGAGCTCCTGGCCGCCGAATGATCCCTTCGCGCATGCCTGCCCTGACCGGCGGGCATGCGATCTTCGGATCAGGTACTGACAGGAGGTTCCGCCTTGTCGACTCGTCTCTCCATCTTCGTGATCGTCACGTTTTTCGTCGGCCTCGGCTTTCTCTGGCAGGCGGCGCAGTTCCCGGCGAGCCATGAGGTATCTACCCTCGTCGGGCCGCGGACCTGGCCGTTCGGCGTGCTGGTGCTGCTGCTCGGGCTGGTCGTCGTCATGGCGCTGCTGCTCTGGACCCGGGGGGCTGAGCAGTTCACCGGCCCCGACGAGGTTTCGGGCAGCGAACCCGACGCCGCCGTCCAGCGGGACCACCTCTCGGGCAGGCGCTGGCCCCACCTGATGATCTTCGGGCTGGCGCTCGGCTACTCGCTGATCATGGCGCTGACCGGCTACCTCCTGGCGACCGCCATCTTTGCCGCGACCGCGACCGTCGTGCTCGGCGAGCGCCGGCCCCTGCGGGTGGTGCTCAACACCGTGATAGCCGTCGCCATCGTCGCCCTTGTCTTCGATCGGCTTCTCAACATTCCGCTGCCCTGACGGACGGCTGAAAGGACATTTCATGCTTAGCGATCTGATGGGCGGCTTCGGAGTCGTCCTCCAGCCGATCAACCTCCTGATCCTCGCATCCGCCGTTCTGATCGGCTTTGTCGGCGGGGCCTTGCCCGGGATCAGCGGCGTGATCCTCGTGGTCATCCTGTTGCCGGTGACCTATTCGATGGAGCCGACCGGTGCTTTCATGCTGCTTACGGCGATCTATGCCTCGAGCGTCTTCTCGGGCCTGATCACGGCGATCCTCTATCGGGCCCCGGGCACCCCCGAGGCGGTGATGACCGCTATCGACGGCTACCCGATGACCCAGAAGGGAGAGGCCGGAAAGGCGCTCGGCATCGGTATTCTCTCCTCGGCGCTCGGCGGCGTTCTGGGCACGGTGGTGCTGATCGTGGCCACGCCGTTGCTGGCCAACATCGCGCTGCAGTTCTCCTCACCCGAATTCTTCGCGCTCGCCGTGCTCGGACTGACTGTCGTGGCCTCCCTCGGGGGCAACCTGATCATGGGCGTGATCGGCGTCTGCATCGGCCTGATCATCGCCTCCGTCGGGCTCGACCCGCTGACCGGAACGCAGCGCTTCACGTTCGGCAATCTCGAATTGATGAGCGGTATCAACCTGATCCCCGTGATCATCGGCCTCTTCGCAATTTCCGAGGTGCTCAAGCGAAGCCAGGAGGGGGATGTCCACCTGGACAGCAAGAAGTTCAAGATCCGCATCTTCGACTGGCCGGTGATCCGGCAGGTCCGCGGCGCGATCCTGCGCTCGTCCATTCTGGGCACGGCCATCGGCATCCTGCCTGGTATCGGCGCGTCGACCGCAGCGATGGTGGCCTATTCGGAAACCGTCCGCTGGTCGAAGGACCGCTCGCGCTTCGGGAAGGGCGCGCCGGAAGGCGTCGCGGCCCCGGAAGCCGCCAACAACGCCGCGGCGATGGGCGCGCTCGTCCCGCTTTTCGCGCTCGGCATCCCCGGCTCGGGTACCACCGCGGTCATCCTCGGCGCATTCATCGTTCACGGCCTGACCCCGGGTCCGACCTTCATGACCGGCAATACCGACCTGATCTATGCCGTGTTCGTCGGTCTGCTGATCGTCAACCTGCTGATCCTCGTGTTCTCGAAGCCGTTCATCGCGTTGCTTTCCAAGATGCTCGACGTGCCCTACTCGGTGCTCGGGCCGATCATCGTGATCTGCTGTATAGTCGGCACCTACTCTGTTCAGAACTCGATGATGGATGTCTGGCTCATGCTGGGCTTTGGCCTCGCGGGGTTCCTGCTCGAGAAGGTGGGCTTCCCCCTCGTCGCGATCATTCTCGGGGTCGTGCTCGGACCGATCGCCGAGAGCGAACTGCGCCGATCGCTGGCGATGTCCCGCGGCGACTGGTCCGTGTTCCTGGATCGGCCGATCAGCGCCATCCTTCTTGCGACCGCCATCCTGCTGGTGCTGATGACGGTGGTCCTGCCGCTGCTTCGCCGCCCGACGGAAGCCGTCACCGAAACCCGCGACTCGTGACGGGTCGCCCATGAGTTCGACACGACAGGGAGCCCGATCATGAAACTCGGATGCATCGGTGACGATTTCACCGGATCGTCGGACCTTGCATCGATGCTTGCCAAGAACGGGATGCGCGTCATTCAGTTCTCGGGCGTTCCGGAAGGCAACGCACCGGCCGATGTCGATGCCGGCGTCGTCGCGCTCAAAACCCGCACGATGCCGGTAGAGGACGCGGTGCGCCGGTCGCTCGAGGCGCTCGACTGGCTGATCGCGCAGGACTGCACGCAGTTCTTCTTCAAGTATTGCTCGACTTTCGATTCGACGCCCCAGGGAAATATCGGTCCGGTGATCGAGGCCCTGATGGAACGCCTCGGTACCGAGACGGCGATCGTCTGCCCCGCTTTCCCGGCAACGGGGCGAACCGTTTACCAGGGCCACCTTTTCGTACAGGACAAACTGCTTTCGGAATCGGGGATGGAACATCATCCGCTGACCCCGATGACCGATCCCGACATCCGGCGCTGGCTGGCGCGCCAGTCGGAGCGTGGGGTCGGGCATGTCGCCGCCGGCACCGTCGCGGAAGGCCCCGACGCCATACTGGCCGCGGTTCGGGCGGAGACCGAGGCCGGTCGCCCGTTGGTCGTCATCGACGCGATCAACGACGCGGATCTGCGTGCAATCGGTGCCGCCGCCGATGGTGTGCCGCTCATCACCGGCGGGTCCGGCGTCGCGATGGGGCTTCCGGTCAACTTGCTGGGCGCGGATGCCCTTTATTCGGTCGAGGGAGACTGGCGCGGAGAGGCGGGTCCCGCGGCTCTGATCGCAGGCTCCGCCTCGACGATGACGCGTGCCCAGATCGCCCGCTGGCGCGAGCGGCATCCGGCACTGGAGATCACCGCCGATGAGGTCATGGAAGGCCGCGTCACCCCGGACGAGGCCGTCGGCGCCGCACTCGAAAGCGACAGCCCCCTCCTGCTCTACTCTTCCGCCGATCCCGCGACGGTGAAGGCCGCCCAGGAGAAATACGGTCGCGAGATCGTCGCGGGACGGCTCGAAGCGTTCTTTGCCGAGACCGCGCGGTTGCTTGTCGCCAACGGCGTCCGGCGGCTGGTGACGGCAGGGGGCGAAACGTCGGGCGCGGTCGTCGAGGGGCTTGGTCTGACCGCCCTGCGCATCGGGCCCGAGATCACGCCGGGCGTTCCCGCAGTGGCGGCGGAAGGCCGGCCTCTCGTGCTGGCGCTCAAGTCGGGCAATTTCGGCGATGTCGACTTTTTCGAGACCGCACTGGCGATGCTGGAGGCAAGACCATGAGCGAGATGGCACGCCTTCGCGAACAGGTCTGTACGTATGCCGCGACGCTCTACGACCAGGGGCTGACCCATGGCTCGACCGGGAACATCTCGGTCCGTACGCCGGATGGCGGTCTTCTGGTGACGCCCACGGGCTCGTCCTTCATGACGCTCGATCCGGCGCGTCTGAGCCTGTTCGACGCAGGCATGCTCCACGTCGATGGCGACAAGCCGACCAAGGAAATGCCGCTGCACTCGGCCTTCTACGAGACCCGCAGCAAGGCAGGTGCCATCGTGCACCTGCATTCCTGCCATTCGGTCGCGCTTTCGATGATGCCCGATGTCGACGCCGACGACTTCCTCCCCCCGCTGACCCCCTACCCGATCATGAAGCTCGGGCGGGTCAAGCTGCTGCCCTACTTCATGCCCGGGGATCCTTGCATCGGCGATGCGATCCGCGGCCTTGCCGGAAAGCGGTCGGCGGTGATGCTCGCCAATCACGGCCCCGTGGTCGCGGGGAAGGATCTGGAAGCTGCGGTGCACGCCATCGAGGAGCTCGAGGCCGGGGCCAGGCTGGCAATGATGACCCGCACCCTGTCGCCGCGCCGGCTGACCGACGCGCAGGTATCCGCGCTGGTCACGACGTTCGAAGTGGACTGGTGACATCGGCCTCGGCCCGTCATCGGACAACTTCATATCCGGGACGATCTTACGATTAGGGGGGCAGCCTCGATGGATGTCCCGTTCGATCTTAGCTCATTCGACAAGAACGGAAGGCTCGATTTCGGCTGAATGAACATTGCGCAGGGTTTCGCGATCGCTCGCGCCAAGCTCGAAGCTCAGACGGAGGTCAGGGCACGGGACAGGCGGGCGACTGCTTCGGGATCGGTACGTCGGGCATTGGTGGGGGCGAAGCCGAGGCGCACCAGATCGGCGTCGGGCGGTGACGCGGCCGCGGAGGCCGAGCTGTGGATCTCGCGAACTCCGGTTGCGGCGATCAGTTCGGCCGCGTTTTCGGGTCTGATTCCGCTGCCGGCCATAATCGACAGGCCCGGCGGCGCGGCGCGCACCATCTCGGCAATCGTCGCGGCACCCTCGGGGGCCGTCACCGCGCCGCCGGAGGTGAGCACCCGCTCGAACCCCAGATCTGCGACACTGCCGAGAGCGGTGGCGGGGGTGGGAAGCAAGTCGATCACCCTGTGGAGGGTGCGCCCCATACCTTCGGCGCGCTTCGCAAGGCGGTCGAGCGCGCCGAGATCGAGCCCGTCGCCTGAGCCCGCGCCCAGCACGACGCCTGCGAGGCCGAGCGCGCGGGCGCGATCGATCTCCGTCTCCATGTCGGACAGTTCCTCGTCCGAGAAGAGGAAATCGCCGTCGCGCGGACGGATCATGGCATAGGCGGGCACAGGGCAGCGTGCCGCGGCCCGCATCAGCGCCTCGGACGGGGTCAGTCCGCCGAGCGCCAGCGCCGCGCAGAGTTCGATCCGGTGGGCACCGCCCGTGACGGCCGCCATCAGCCCCGCATGGCTGTCGACGCAGATTTCCAGCGTCCGGCTCATACCCGTTCTTGCCGCAATCCGGGCACGTGTTTCCGCGCGCCGATCACGATTCCGCAGTCCGGTCGAGATGGATGCACGCGGCCTTGTGGCCCTCGCCGAGACGCTCGAGCGGGGGGACTGCACTGGCGCAGGCATCGGTGGCCAGCGGACACCGCGTCCGGAAGACGCATCCCGACGGCGGGGCCATGGGAGAAGGGATATCCCCTTCGACGATGGGGGTGTCCTGCGGCCTTTTCCCGACTTTCGGCGCGGCTGCGAGAAGGGCCCGCGTGTAGGGATGCCGGGGGTTCCCGTATATCTGGGAACGCGTGCCGATCTCCATCACCTTGCCGAGATACAGAACGACGACCCTGTCGCAGAGATGCTCCACCACACTCAGATCGTGGGCGATGAAGAGCATCGTCAATCCGAGGTCGCGCTGGAGATCCTGCAGAAGGTTGACGACCTGTGCCTGAACGCTGACGTCGAGCGCCGAGACAGGCTCGTCCGCGATGATGAATTCCGGCTCGACGGCGAGCGCCCGTGCGATGCCGATCCGCTGACGCTGCCCCCCTGAGAATTCGTGGGGATAGCGCGACATGGCCGACTTGGGCAGTCCCACTTGTTCGAGCAGTTCCGCGATCCGGCCGGGACGGCTGGACCGGGAGCCGATCGAGTGGATCGAAAGCGCCTCGCCGATGAGGGCATCGACACGCTTGCGCGGATTGAGCGAGGCGTAGGGATCCTGGAAGACATACTGCATCCGCCGCCGGTAGGCGCGGAACTGCGTCTCGGGCAGGTTGTGGATATGCGTCCCGTCGAACCGGATGCTGCCGTCCGTGGGCGTTTCCAGACGCAGGATGCCGCGGCCCACGGTCGATTTTCCCGATCCGCTCTCGCCGACGACGCCCAGAACCTCGCCGCGCCGGATATCGAAGCTGACGCCGTCGACGGCGCGCACCGTGCCGCCGGGCACGGCGAAATGCACTTTCAGATCGTCGATCTGCAGAAGCGTGTCGTTCATGGGAAGAGCTCCGGGCTGCGGATGCACCGGGACGGATGGCCCTCGCCGCGGTCGGTCAGGTCCGGGCGGCTGGCTTCGCAGAGCTCCCGCGCGTGATCGCAGCGCGGAGCGAAGAGACAGCCCGCGGGCCGGTCGGCCGGTGCGGGAACGGTTCCGCGGATCGCCTTGAGGCGCGCGCCGGACCCGCTCGGCAGGCTGGCGAGAAGGCCGCGGGTGTAGGGATGGACGGGGCGTGTCAGCACGTCGTCGACCGTGCCCTGCTCGAGAACGGATCCGCCATACATGACCACGACCCGGTCGGCGATCTCGGACACGACCGCGAGATCGTGGGTGATGAACAGGATCGACATGCCGAGTTCGGCCTTCAGCCGGTTCAGCAGCCGCAGGATCTGTGCCTGTATGGTGACATCGAGGGCCGTGGTCGGCTCGTCGGCGATCAGCAGGTTCGGCCGGCACGCCAGCGCCACGGCGATCATGATGCGCTGGCGCATGCCACCGGACATCTGGTGGGGATACTGATCGACCCGGTGCTCGGGCGCCGGAATGCCGACGAGGCGAAGAAGCTCGAGGACCTCCTGGCGCAACTGGCCTCGCGACATCTTCCGGTGCTGGATGACGGCCTCGCCGATCTGGTCGCCGACCGTGAGAACCGGATTGAGCGATGTCATCGGCTCCTGGAAAATCATGCCGATCTCGTTGCCCCGGATCCCCCGCATTTCCTTCTCGGTGGCGCGCACCAGTTCGGCGCGACTGCCGTCGCGCCGCCTGAAGCTGAGAGTGGCGGCATCGATCCGGGCGTTTCTGTCCAGCAGCCGCATTATCGACAGCGCGGTGACGCTCTTGCCGGAACCGCTCTCCCCCACCACCGCCAGCGTTTCGCCCGGCCGGATATCGAAGCTGACCGCAGTGAGGGCCGGGACGGATCCATGTTCCGTCCGGAAGGTCGTCGAGAGATCCTCGACCTTGAGGATCGAGGCCTCGGTCACGGCTTGGCCCGCGCCGAAGGCCGTGCCTCGGGGACGTAGGCGAAGCCCGTGTCGAACGGGTATGTCTCGACCGCCTTGCGGTGCCGCTCCAACCGCTCGACGTATTGATCGACCACGCCTGACGACAGGATCATGATCGGCGGGTTCGCGAGCGGCGCCAGTTCGGGAGAGAGGTATCCGGACTTGACCACGACGATCCTTGCCGCGGCCGGGTCCAGGCCCAACGCGGTGAAATTCGCGATATCGTGGTAAGGTCGTCGTCTGGCCGACAGAACGAGGGTGACGCCCTCGATCGTGACGACGGCCTGGCGCAACTGGGGTGCGGGATCGTCGGCGAGCGTTTTGACGACGACCTCGCCCTTCCATGGGGTGGAGCCGGGATCGAGCGTCGCACCGATGGAAAGCGGAATCCGCGCACCTTCGCCGGCAGCGAAGCACGCATCGACCGCGGGCTTGTCGCAGATGCCGGCGAAGACCACATCGGTCGCCCCCTGATCGAGCAATTCCGACAGGACTTCGGCCCGGTCACCGACGCCGCCGCCCGTGGGGTTGTCGCCGCTTTCTGCGAGGACCACGGGATGAGTGGCGCTGGCCAGCGCTGCGCTGACCGACTCTACGATGCTGCCCGTCTGCGTGCCGAAAGAGAAATCGTCCCGGGCGTCCCAATAGGCCTGCGCCAGCTTTTCGGCCGCGGCCTTGAGGGCGGGGATGTCCGTACCCGTCATGATCGCCGCGGCCGTGGCGCGGGGCTCGTCCGCCCAGACATATCCGACATTCAGCGAGGCATCCCAGATCCCCTCGACCGCGTCGATATCCGGCAGGCGGGCATAGAGGGACTTGGCCGGTTCGTCCTCCGTCGACGTCCGCTCTCCGGGCAGCACCACCGGAATGGGGGCCCAGACGATGCCCGGCCGCTCGCCGGCCAATGCGCGGAAGAGCATGTCGACGGCCCGCGCCTGGGTCTCGGGAATGTCGATATGCGGGGCCGTCCGGTAGGTGGAATAGACGTCCAGCGCATCGATGATCCGCTGGGAGAGATTGCCGTGCAGGTCGTAGCTGGCCGCGATCACGCAGTCTTCGCCCACCACCTCGCGGGCGCTCGAGATCCAGTCACCCTCGGCGTCTTCCATGTCCTCGACGAAGAGTGCCCCGTGCATGGCCAGATAGAGCCCGTCGAGTGGGAGCGCTGCCGTGAGTGCTGCGACGAACTCGGCCTTGAAGCTTTCGTATGTTTCACGGGCGATAGGCCCGCCTGCGATATTGCGGGCGTAGAAGGTTGGCAGATACTCCGCTTCGTGCCGCTTGAGCACGTCGAAATACGGCTTCCCGATCATCTCGTCTCCGCGCCAGACGGTGAAATCGCCCTCGGTCATCAGAACGGGATTGTAGGTCGAGCATTCGGTGTGGAGGCCACCTACGGCAACTCTCATGCCATCTTCCTTTGTTTCGTGTTGGGAGTGAGGAGCAGCCTGTGCGCCGCCACCGAGGCCGCGCCGGCGGCATGTCCACCCTCGAGCGCGGTGCCGACATCGAGAGCGGTGCGTTCGCGCATCTGCGGCAGGACGTTGGCGTCGAGCGACTGTGCCAGTGCCGTCGCGTAGAGGCCGTCCACGGTATCCGCTTCCATCCGGACGATGACATGCCCCGGGTTCACGATCTGGATGAGATGCGCCAGCGCGAGGCCGAGCGCCTCTCCCGCGCGGTGCAGGATCGCGATCGCCCGGCTGTCGCCCCGGTGGGCTGCCGCCCGCTCCAGCGCGTCGAGCGAGGTCTCTTCGAGGCCTGCCTCCTCGGCGGCGGTGGCGACGGCGCGCATGCTCGCGACGGTATCGAGGCAGCCGCGCTTTCCGCAGATGCAGGGCGCGCCGCCGGGGGCCACGGTGATATGGGCGAACTCGCCCGCACCGCCTGCGGCACCGCGAAAGAGTTGCCGCCCGATGAAGAGCGCCCCGCCGATGCCGACACCCACGCTGACGAGCGCAAGGGAATCCCCGGAGATTCCGCCGAAGAGTTTCTCGTGGATCGCCAGGGCGTTGGCGTCGTTCTCGATGAGAACCGGCATGCCGAGTGCCGCCGTCGCCATGCGCCCCAGCGGGACGTCGTTCCAGCCCATCAACGTGGAGCGGATACACACATCCTGTTCGGGGCTGACCACGCCCGAGATCGAAATTCCCATCCCGTAGACCGCGTCGCGCTCGACGCCGCAATCGGCGAGAAGGGCCTCCAGATCGCTTTCCAGCGTGGCGCAGATCTCATGGGGGTCGCGTCGCCCCGGCAGATCGCGTCGCCCCGCGATGTGTCCTTTCATGTCGCACAGGACGATTCGGCCGCGGCCCGGCCGGAGGGACAGCCCCGCGAACCAGACAGCGCCGCTGCGAAGCGTGAGGAGCGTCGAGGGCCGACCGGCGCGGCGCACCTGCTCGGCCTCGGCGATCAATCCGGACCCGATGAGCTCACGCGTGGCGGCTGTCACGGCGGCCTTCGAAAGCCCTGCCGCGGCGGCGAGTTCCGTCCGGCTCGCCTGTCCGGCCTCCGACAGCGCCCAGAGCAGCCTGCGATGATGATCTCCAGTCTGGATCATCTTGAGTTAATTCCAAATCTGAACATCACTCGTGTTTTTACTTTACAGATATAACTAAATCAAGCGATGTATAACCTGCATAGGAATTAAATCTTGGCCCGCACCCTCAAGCAGGGCGCAACTTGGACGGATTGGAGATGGTTATGTTCGCGAAGAAAAAGGGATTGGGGCGCATCGCTCTTGCGGGAGCCGCGTCGCTTCTCGCTCTCGGGGCCGCTGAGGCGCAGACACTGACGGTCATGCAAAGCGAGGCACCGCGCTCCATGGATCCGGCCGACCAGACGGCCTCGTTCACGCAGGTGGTCCTCGCGCCGATGTACGAGGGCCTGATCGAACGCAATCGCGAGCTTGAGATCGTACCCGCCCTCGCAACCGAGTGGGAGACCAGCGACGACGGCCTCGCGTGGACGTTCACGCTCCGCGAGAATGTGCAGTTTCACGACGGCACGCCCCTCGATGCCGATGCCGTGACCGCATCGTTCGAGCGGCTTCTCAATCCCGAGCTCGGCCTTGCCGCGGCGGGCAAGATCACCGGTTTGCTGGAGCGTGTCGAGGCCGTCGATCCGTCGACCGTCCGCTTCACGCTGGCCCGGCCTTACGCGGGCTTCGCGGATCTGATGGCGACATCGGTCGGCTGGGTGGTGAGCCCCGCGGCCGGGGAGCTGGGCACCCACGCCGTCGGCACGGGACCGTTCGAGTTCACCGAGTATCAGTCCGGCGATCACGTGACCATGCAGGCCTTCGACGGCTATTGGGGCGACGCTCCGTCCCTCGACGAAATCGTATTCACCTGGTCCGCCGAAAGCTCTGTCCTCACCATGGGTGTGCAATCCGGCGAAGTCGACGTGGTCAATCCCCTGCCACCGGTCTTCGCGCAGGCGGTCTCGGCCAATCCCGATCTGACACTCATCGATCAGCCCGGCGCATTCGTCTTCTGGGTGTCGCTGAATGTCGAGCTTGAACCGCTCGACCAGAAATCGGTACGTCAGGCGCTGAACTATGCCACGGATCGCGAGGCACTGGTCGAGGCGCTGCTGCGCGGATACGGCACCCCGGCGAACTCCCCGCTCGCTCCGACAAACCCCGCATGGGATGAAAGCCTCAATCCCTATCCCTACGATCCCGAAATGGCGCGGTCGCTGCTCGAGGACGCCGGGCTCGGCAATGGTTTCTCCATGTCCGTCGCCGTGCAGGAGCCCGAGGCGGCGATCGCCGAAGCGTTGCAAGCCATGTGGGCCGAGATCGGCGTGGATCTCGAGGTGCGCCGCCTCGAAAGCGGTGTTTGGTCGGAAGCGGCGTTCAACGGGCCCGAGGCCAAGGCCGAAGACGATCTCGGTGCCGTGATCGCGTCGTGGTCCAGCGGTTCGGTCAATGCCGACCTGCAGTTCCGCCCGCTCTACACCACCGGTGCCTGGGCCCCTACGGGTGCCAATCTGGGCTTCTTCTCCTCCGAGGAGCTCGATGCTCTGGTGGATGAGGCTGCGGCGACCCTGGATGCGACCCAGCGCAACGCCCTCTACGTCGAAGCGCAGGAGATCGTGAACGAGGAAGCGCCGCACGTGCTGCTCTATTCCACCCGCGATCTCGCCGCGGCCAGTTCCGAGGTCGAGGGGCTCTGGCTGCAGCCCGGCGGCCTTCTGATGGTTGAGGACGCCTCGATCACGGAATGAGACCGAGACCCTGCAAAGGGGCGGAGCCGCGCCCGGTTCCGCCCCGCCATTCCCGAGGCCTGCGATGAAGCGCTATTTCCTTCGGAAATCGATGATGCTGCCGATCGTCCTGCTGGGCGTTTCCTTTATCGTCTTCCTGTCGGTGCGGATGCTGCCCGGCGATCCCGCACGCTTGATGGCCGGCCCCGAGGCGACGCAGGCCGCCGTCGACAACATGCGGATCCGGCTGGGTCTGGACCAGCCGATCATCCTTCAATACGCGAAGTTTCTCGGCAATGCCGCGACCGGCGATTTCGGCACCTCCATCCGCTCCGGCAGATCGGTTTCTGAAGAACTCGCGCCGCGCTTCATGGCGACCCTGCGACTGGCCAGCGTGGCCTATTTCTTCGCGACCTTGCTGGGCGTGCCGCTCGGCATGGCCGGGGCCATCTGGCGAGGGCGGACAATCGACCAGATCGTGATGATCATCGCCATCCTCGGTGCTTCGGTCGCCAATTTCTGGCTCGCTCTGGTGATGATGGATTACTTCTCGGTCCAGAAGGGATGGCTTCCGCTTCTGGGCGACGGCTCCCCGGCGCATTACGTCATGCCCGCCATCGCCCTCGGCCTGCTGCCGATGGCGCTCGTGGCGCGGATGACGCGGTCCTCTATGATCGAGACACTGGGGCAGGATTACATCCGCACCGCGCGGGCCAAGGGCCTGAGCGCGTTTCGCGTCTATCGCAGGCACGCGCTGCGCAACGCCTTGATACCCATCGTCACGATCATCGGGCTGAACTTCGGCGCGGTGATCGGTTCGACCGTCGTGACGGAGACCGTCTTCAACTGGCCGGGCATTGGACAGATGCTTGTCGATGCCGTTCGCTATCGGGATTACCCGATCATCCAGGGTGTGACGATGCTCGCGGTCGTCAGCGTCGTACTGGTCAACTTCACGGCGGAACTGCTCATTTCCGCCCTCGATCCGCGGGTGAGGTTCGGATGATGCAGTCGATCGCTTTGCCCCGTCTCGTCGACTGGAGCCGCTGGCTCGGACGCAGGCCGTCGCTTTTCATCGGCGGTTTCCTGATCGGGCTGATCGTGCTCGCGGCCCTGTTCGCGCCGCTGCTCGCACCGGCCTCGCCCTATGAGCAGAGCCTGTTGCAGACGCTTCTCCCGCCGTCGGGCGAGCACCTGTTCGGCACCGATTCCTTCGGCCGCGACATCTTCTCGCGCATCCTTTACGGCGCGCAACTCTCGTTGATCGAGGTGCTGCTGGGGACGGGGATCGCCGTCGTCGCTGGCGTGCCGCTCGGGCTTGTCGCGGGATATTACGGCGGACGGATCGATGGTCTCATCATGTGGGTGACGGATGTCATCTTCGCGTTTCCGGGCATCGTCCTCGCCATCCTGATCGTCTCGATCCTCGGGCCGGGACTGGTGAACATGCTGCTGGCCATCGCCGTCTTCTCGGTGCCGGTCTATGCGCGGCTCACGCGCAACCTGACCCTCAGCCTGCGCGAGATGGAATATGTTCAGGCCGCGCGCGCGCTCGGGGCATCGAACGTCCGCATCATGTTCGATCATATCCTGCGCAACGCCCTCGGACCCATCATCGTGCAATCGACGCTGACGGCGGGCACGGTGGTCCTGACGGCGGCCAGCCTGTCGTTCCTCGGCCTCGGCGCGCAACCCCCCATTCCCGAATGGGGCGCCATGATGAGCAATGGCCGCAACTTCCTGGGGGTGGCGCTCTGGGTTTCGCTCTTTCCGGGTCTTGCCGTGACGATCACGGTGCTCGGCTTCAACATCCTCGGCGACGGGCTTAGGGATCTGCTGGACCCGAGGAGCCGAGGATGACCGAGACGCTTTTGCCGCCGAACCGCATCCTCGTCGCGGATATCGGCGGCTCCTTCATCCGCATGGCCGCCGTCGGCACCCGCCCCGGCGAGGTCGGCAAGGTCCGCACCTGCCCCACGCCGACCGAGGATATCGCCGCCTTTCTCGACTCATTGAGCGTGCTGACGGCGGAACTCGCGGGCGAGGTCGACGCGACCGCGCCGCTCATTCTTGCGGCGGCGGGGCTCTGCAACGCGGCGACGGGCACGATCCGGTCGGCGAACATTCCCTGCCTCGACGACAAACCCGTCTGCCGGATCCTCTCCGCACGGCTTCAGCGACCTGTCGGCCTTCTGAACGATGCCGACGCCTTCGCGCTGGCCGAGGCCGGTCAGGGGGTGGGACGCGGACACCGGGTCGTCTTCGGGGCGATCCTCGGGACGGGGATCGGCGGCGGGCTGGTCGTCGACGGGCGGGTCGTCCGCGGCCGCGGCGGGTTGGTCGGCGAATGGGGCCACGGGCCCGTGGCGAACCAGCTGCCCCGAACGCTGGACCGTCCATTGCCCCGGATGCGCTGCGGCTGCGGGCAGGAGGGGTGCGCCGATACGTTCGGCGGGGCACGTGGGCTCGAGCGACTTCACGAGATGATCGGCTTCGCCCCGGCAAAGAGCCACGAGATCACCGACCGGTGGCGCACTGGCGATGCCGAGGCGGCGAAGACAATCGCTCTCTGGGTGGAGATGCTCTCCGAGCCGCTGGCGCTGGCCGTGAACATCACCGGCGCGTCCATCGTGGCCACCGGCGGCGGGCTGGGGCGCGATGCGGCCCTGATGGCCGAGCTCGACAAGGGTCTGCGCAAGCGCATCCTGTCAGAACGGGATGAGCCTGTCCTCTATCCCGGCCGGATCGATCAGGCCGCGCTGGTCGGTGGGGCCATCCTCGGCCACCAGATGAGGCAGAGCGTATGATCGGCTCTTCGGATGGCGGAGGATCGCGCCCGGCTTTGCGCATGGGCCTCGTCGGCGCAGGCCATTGGGCGGGAAAGACCCATGCGCCCGCCATAGCCGCCCATCCCGGACTGCGCTTTGCAGGTGTGTGGGGCCGCGACCGGGATACGTCCGCCGCATTGGCGGATCTGTACGGGGTGCCAGCCTTCGAGAGCGCCGATGCCTTATTCGAGGCGACCGATATCGTGGCTTTTGCAGTGGCACCGGCCGCCCAGGCGTCCCTCGCACCGCGTGCGGCGCGGGCGGGATGCCACCTGATGCTGGAAAAGCCGCTGGCCTCCTCTGCCGGGGATGCCCGGCTGGTCGCCGGGGCGATCCGGGCCGCGGGCGTGCAAGCGCTTGTCTTTCACACGCTGATGTTCGCGCCGGACCTGACCGGGCGGCTCGATGCCCTCGGTGCCACGGGCGAGGTTACGTCGGCGACGTATCGCCACGCCTCCGATGCCCTGATCTCGGGCCCTTATGCGGCTTCGGAATGGCGCCGGGCCGAGGCGGGTGCGCTCATGGATATCGGGCCGCACGCTCTGTCGGTTCTCGAAAGGCTCATGGGGCCGGTGATCGCGCTCGACCTCCTTCGCCTGGGTCCAAGCGATGCCCGCTTTCGCCTGACACATCGCGATGGACGTCGCTCGGAGGTGATCATCGACCTCGCGGCCCGTGAAAATCGCGCATGGGTGCAGATCGAAGGGCGCACGGACGTGACTTCCGAAGGGATCGAAATCGCCTGCGACAGCCGGACGGCCTACGGACGCGCCCTCGACGCCCTCCTCCTTCTCGGTGCCGAGGAGACGGACCGACAGATCGAAACCGCGCTGCGCTACGTGACGCTGTTGGCGCAGGCCACGACGCCACCACCGACCGGGCAGCTCTCGTGACGGAAAACGGCAAAACCAATCTTCCAGATGCAATCGTGCCAGCGGCCGGAATATGAACGGCGACCGGCTGGCCGAGGAAATGGGAACGCTGGCCGAAACATTCGCGGGGCTCAGGCCCGGCTGCCGCTCACCTCAAGTTTTCAGCGTGCCGACAGTTCGCAAAGACCGATCACTCCAGGGGAAGGTGACATGAAGGAAAAGACGCTCAGGGTCTCCGTCGGCGGGTTCGGGGCTATCGGCAGGACGGTGGCGGCCGCTCTCGACGCCGGCATCCCGGGGCTGGAACTCGCCGCGGTATCTGCGCGCGATACGGGACGCGCCCGGGCGCATATGGCCGCGCATTTCGGCACCCCCTCCGAGGTCAGGCCGCTGGAATGCCTCTCCGATGGCGTCGATGTGGTCGTCGAATGTTGCCCGGCACACCTGTTCGAGACCGTCGCCCTTCCGGCTCTGGAGGCCGGCAAGATCCTCGTGGTCGCCAGTACGGGCGCGCTGCTGCACAATCGACATCTGGAGGCCGTCGCTCTGCGCACCGGAGGGCGCATCCTGGTCCCGTCGGGCGCGCTTGCCGGGCTGGATGCGGTGCAGGCCGCGGCGCTGGGTCGGATCGACAGCATAACCCTCGTCACCCGCAAGCCACCGGCAAGCCTGAAGGGCGCACCGGCGATCGCGCAGATGGGACTGGATCTCGACGCGCTCACGGAACCGGTTTGCTGCTATGCCGGTCCGGTCGAAGACGCCATCGCGGGCTTTCCCGCCAATGTGAATGTCGCCGCCACCCTCGGTTTCGCGGGCATCGGCGCTGCCGACACCCGGCTCGAAGTCTGGGCGGACCCCGGGGTCACCCGGAATATCCATGCCGTCACGGTGATCTCCGACAGCGCGACGATCAGCGTGCAGATCGAGGGCATGCCATCGCCCGACAATCCGCGGACGAGCAGGATCACCCCGCTGAGCGTGATCTCGACCCTGAGGCGGCTGACGGCACCTCTCGTGATCGGCGCGTGAGGACCGGTCCGCCCGTGGCCGGCACGCGGAAAGACGACACTGGCGGATTCCGGGAAGGTCGGGAATGCCCCGGATCGTCCCAAGCGACGTCAGGACAGCATACAGCCCCGCGATCCTGCTGCTCGGACCTTGCTCGCCGTGGGAGGCGACGCGCAGGATGTACTGACCGTATGGCAGCCAGGAGCGGAGAGCGTCGAGCGGCCGGACTGCGTTGAACTTCGAATGTCTGCAGTGATAGGCACGTTTCATATCCAGGGAATTGCCATGCTCAACACGATCTGGTCCCAGTTCATCTCACCGATCCTGAAACGCCCGTCGCGTTATCAGGTGGCTGCGCTGTGCTTCCGCCGCGACCGGGGCAAGCTTGAGATCCTGCTCGTCACCTCGCTTGAGACGCAGCGCTGGATCTTGCCCAAAGGTTGGCCCAAGACCGGCTTCGACGCGGGCGGCGTCGCGCTCGAGGAAGCGTGGGAAGAGGCGGGCGTAAAGCCTCGTGGCGGCAAGCCGGCCCGGATCGGCCGGTATCGCTACGACAAACGCCTTCGGGGCGGTATTCCGGTGCCGACCAATGTCGACGTCTTTTCGGTCGAGACCGAATGTCTCCATGACGAGTATCCGGAGGCCGGAAGACGCGAGCGTCGCTGGATGACGCCGCGAGAAGCCGCGGCCGCTGTCGACGAGCCCGAGCTGCAGGGGCTTTTGTCAGACGCCGATGCGCTGCTCTCCGCTCCTGCGCGATAGACCCTTTCCCATCACGAGAGAATGCACATGAGCGAGCAGGACAGCTCCTATAGCTGGCAGACCCTCGACCGCGACCTCAACCGTCTGTCACGGCTCGAGGCGGCGACCATGTATGCGTCGCGACCGCTCATCGGGGCCGGACTGTCGCTTCTGTTCGTGGGCGTCGCCGCAATTGCGGCGGGACTTATCGTCGGTCAGACGCCGGGCGCGATCTTCGTCGTGGTCGCGGCCGGGTTCGGCGCCTACATGGCGCTGAACATCGGCGCGAACGATGTCGCCAACAACATGGGCCCGGCCGTTGGAGCGGGCGCGCTTTCGATGGCAGGTGCCATCGCGATCGCAGCCATTTGCGAAAGCGCGGGCGCGCTTCTCGCGGGTGGCGACGTCGTCGACACCATATCCAAGGGGATCGTCGCGCCGGAAAGCCTTGCCGACGAAAGGGTGTTCGTCACCGCGATGATGGCGGCGCTGCTTTCTGCCGCGCTCTGGGTGAACCTCGCCACCTATATCGGCGCACCGGTTTCGACCACGCATTCCGTCGTCGGCGGCGTCATGGGAGCCGGGATCGCGGCGGCGGGGCTCGGCGCGGTCAGCTGGACCACGATGGGCGCGATCGCGGCGAGCTGGGTGATCTCGCCCGCGCTTGGCGGGATCATCGCGGCAGGAATGCTCGCCTTCATCAAATGGAAGGTGATCTACGTCGAGGACAAGATCGCCGCGGCCCGGACGTGGGTGCCGGTACTGATCGGTCTGATGGCTGCCGCTTTCGCCAGCTATCTCGCGCTGAAGGGCCTGAAGCGGGTCATGTCCATCGACATGCCGACTGCCCTGGTGATCGGCGGAGCGGTCGGACTGCTCTGCACATTCGCCTCCGTGCCGTTGATCCGGTACCAGGCAAAGGGGCTCGAGAACCGAAACCGCTCCCTCAAGGTGCTGTTCCGGATGCCCCTGATCATCTCGGCCGCCCTTCTGTCGTTCGCGCACGGTGCGAACGATGTTGCGAACGCGGTCGGCCCGCTCGCCGCGATCGTCTATACTCAGGAAACCGGGGGCGCGGTGACCGAAGTCGCGATTCCCGTCTGGGTCATGTTGATCGGAGCGATCGGCATCTCGGTCGGTCTGATGCTCTTTGGCCCGAAGCTCATCAAGATGATCGGCAATCAGATCACCAAGCTGAATCCGATGCGGGCATATTGCGTGGCGCTCTCGGCTGCTGTCACCGTGATCGCGGCCTCATGGCTCGGCCTGCCCGTCAGTTCCACACATATCGCGGTCGGCGGGGTTTTCGGTGTCGGGTTCTTCCGCGAATGGCACGCCGAGCGGCGCGCGCGCTTGATCCACGAGGCGCGTCCGCCGGCCAGACGCGTTCCCAGCGAGGAGCGTCGCCGTCGCAAGCTGGTGCGACGCTCGCACTTTCTGACGATCGCCGCGGCATGGGTGATCACGGTCCCCGCGGCGGCCGGCCTGTCTGCGATCTGTTTCCTGGCGCTGTCGCTCTTTTCGATCTGAGGCCCCGCCGCCGTCTCGGGGTTGCCGAACGCGGCAAATCTGCGGCGTTCAGCCGGTTCCGGTTTGCCGTACTTCGGCATGGTTGCGAGACATCGACGACGGCTCTGGGCCGCCGTCGTCCTGCGCTTAGTCGGATGCTTTATCGGCGTCGCAATCCGCCGTGCGGACGTCGCGGGCAAGCAGACCTTCCGCGAGCATCCGGAACGCCTCCTGCGCCTTCGGCAGCATCGCCGCCTGATCCTCGCAGGACGCGATCCACAGCGCCGCGTTGAGGGCAGCACCGTTCAGAAGCCGGGACGCCGCCTCGACATCCACGGGCCGCAACACGCCATCGGCCAGGAGCTGTCTGACCGCCCCGCGTGTCGCGTCGAGACAGCGGTTCTGGCTGGGCCAGCGGGCCGGGTCGCCAAGCACCGCGGGCCCGTCGCGCAGGACGATGCGCTGCACTTCCCGATCGAGGGCCATCTCGATATAGGCCCCGCCCTCGGCCAGAAGGGCCTCCCACACCGTGGCTTCGGCTGCTGCAAGGCTGTGGGCGCGCGCCGACATTTCCGCATCGATCTGATCGACCACGGCCGCGAAAAGACCCCTCTTGTCCCCGAAATGGTGGTAGAGGGCACCGCGCGTCAGGCCCGCCGCAGAGGTGAGATCGTCCATCGACGTCTCGTGAAACCCCTTTTCCGCGAAAGCCGCGCGGGCGGATGCCATCAGCTTGCGCCGGGTCTCATCCATCATCTCGGCACGTGATCGTCTGGCCATGGCACCCCCATCAGAATTAGCTGCAGGAAGCATTGACATACGGAGCGTATGTCAACACATATCACATACATAGCGTATGTGAGTTTGGCGCTGCGTGAAAGCCCGCGCTCGGCCCTCGCTGCGCGTCCGATTGAGAAAGGGAACCCCGATGACCATCCGAGAACCGATCTACCCCGCCGCCTCTGCCCGCCATGCGCTTTACGACCGGCACGGCTATTCCCCCGCAGTGCGGTCGGGCGAGCACCTGTTCGTGTCGGGTCAGGTCGGAAGCCGCGAAGACGGCTCGGCCGAGGAAACCTTTCCCGAACAGGTCGAACGGGCGTTCGGGAACCTCGAGGCCGTGCTGCAGGCAGCCGGGTGCAGCTTCGACGACATCATCGACGTCACGACCTTCCACACCGATCCGGAGGTGCAACTTCCCGACGTCCTGTCGGTGAAGGAAAGATACTTTGCCGACCGGCCCTACCCGACCTGGACCGCTGTCGGGGTGACCTGGCTGGCGGGCTTCGATTTCGAGATAAAGGTGATCGCGCGCATTCCCCGAGAGTGATGGCGGGACGCGAGCAAAACGCATTGCGGGAGAAGGGTCCAGCGGCATGCCCCCCCATCACAGGTCGAACAACAAGGCGACGCGCCGTGAAAGTCGGCGCGTCGCGAAGAGCGTTCAGATCGTCTGGCCGCCCGAAACCTCGATCCGCTGTGCGGTGACCCAGCGGTTGTCGTCGCGCAGGAGGCTGGCGATCATCGGACCGATATCGTCCGGCAGTCCGACGCGGCCAAGCGCCGTCATCGCGGCGAACTGGGCGTTCACATCGGCATTGTCGCGGACCAGTCCGCCACCGAAATCGGTCTCGATCGCGCCGGGCGCGACCGTGTTCACCGCGATGCCCCGCGTGCCGAATTCGCGTGCCATGTAGACGGTGAGCATCTCGACCGCCGCCTTCGCCGCCGCATAGGCCGCGAAACCGGGGAAGGACACCCGCGTCAGGCCGGACGACAGGTTCACGATCCGCCCGCCATCGGCCAGAAGCGGAAGAAGAGCCTGGGCGAGGAAGAAGACGCCCTTCACGTGGACCGCGAACAGATCGTCGAACTGCGCTTCGGTGGTCTCCTCGATCAGGGCGAACTCGCCATGACCGGCATTGTTGACGAGATGATCGAAACTGTCGCGGTTCCAGGACTGCTTCAGTTCCGCGCGCAAGGCCTCGACGAAGGCCGGGAAGCTGGCGATATCGGCCACGTCGAGACGCAGCGCCACGGCGCGGCGCCCCATCTCGCGGATCTGGGCCGCGACCTCCTCCGCCTGTGCGGCATTCGACCGGTAGGTGACGATGACGTCGCTGCCGCCCTTGGCGATGGCGAGTGCGGCATTGCGGCCGAGCCCGCGATTGGCGCCGGTGACGAGGGCGATCTTGCTCATGGGATGTCCTTTCAGGGTGACATTGTGTGCCCGAAAGATAGACGAGGATTTCCCCTCCCTGTTGCCTGATCCTCGCGACCTCTTGCCCGATCCCATTTCTATCTACCCCTGCGATCCGCTATGTCCCATATTGTGCCCCATGAGCATTGCCCAAAGCACTTCGCCTCTTGCCCGACTTCTCGTCCATTGCCGTCGGTTCGCCGACGCGAATGCCGGTCCCGACGGCCTGGCACAGACCCCGGTCCGGGGCCTGAGCGTGGTGCGTATCCTGCAGCCCGGGGATCTCATGGTCGCGGTCCAGAAACCCGTGATCGCGATGCTGCTGCAGGGACGCAAGCGCGTGACCACGCTGGGGGCAAGCTTCGAATACGCGCCGGGCGAGGCCATGGTGGTCGCAGCCGACATTCCGACGGTCAGCCGGGTCACCCGCGCCAGCATTGCGGCCCCCTACTATGCGCTCGTGCTCGAACTCGATCCCGCGATCCTGAGCGCGCTCATCCCCGCCGTCCCGGTCCGGCAGGGCGAGACGCGGCCCGTAAGGATCGAGCCGATCGACCCGGAGGTCATCGACGCCGCGCTTCGCCTTGCACGCCTTCTGGATCGGCCCGAGGCGCTTTCGGTGCTTGGCGACGGCCTGCTGCAAGAGCTCCATTACTGGCTTCTGACGGGGGTCCATGGCCCGGCCATCGCGGCACTCGGTGCGCATGACAGCCACGCGGGGCGGATCGCGCGGGCGGTCGACCTCCTGCGGCGGGACTACGCGCGCCCGGTCCGGGTCGAGGAGCTTGCTGGGGCCGCCGGAATGAGCGAACCCGCCTTCCACAAGCACTTCCGCGCCATCACCACCCTGTCGCCGCTGCAATTCCAGAAACAGCTGCGACTGATCGAAGCGCGGCGCCTCATGCTGACCGAAGGCGCGAAGATCGCACAGGCCGCCCACGCGGTCGGCTACGCCAGCGTGACGCAGTTCACCCGGGAATACGGTCGCTTGTTCCACGCACCCCCCGGAAAGGACATCCGCGTCGCAACGGCCCTCGCCTGAGCGTTCGGAAAGCGCGCCCTCGCACGGGACAAGCGGCGGCATGGTCCTGCGAGCGGCAACCGGTTTTCCCGTTCCTCGTCGCATTGAATGGCCGCTTCAGCCCCGAAGAGCCGCCCGGATGAGGTCGAAACGCTTGCAGTTGCGCTCCGATGTGGTGCGCCAAGTGCGGAACCCCATAGCCTCGTAATAGGCCTGACCTTCGACATTGTGGATGCCGATGGCCGCCTCGATCGTAGTCAGACCGGCAGCGCGGGCTGCAACGAGTGTCTCGGCGAACAGCAGTCGGCCGATGCCTTTGCCGCCGGCCTCCGGGTGGACATGGGTGCCGATGGCGCCCCAACCTTCCGGAGTGCCGTAGGGGGAATTGCCGTCAGACCGGCTGAGGACCTGGAGCCCGAGGACATTTTCGCCTTCCAGCGCAAGATGGGTGATGAGGCTCGTACCGCCGGTATAATGAGCTTCGACGTAAGCTTCATCACCCGGAATGGTACGCTTTTCGGCTGCGATGAGGGCATCCAGCAGCGTGACGACGGACTGGGTGTCGTTAGGGGTCGCCAGCCTGATCTGAACCATCGCGACTATCCTTGTGAGCGGCTTCTCTTGGCGTTCCAAGTAGACCACCGAACCGGGCGGCGGAAGGGTCGAATGGAATTGCGGTTGCGCCATGTCCGGTCGAGCAACGTGATGTCGGCAGAGATCTTCTTGGGCAGAAGTTCCCATTGATTGGGTGGGATCGACGTGAGTCACCGTCCGAAAACGGGGCGGTGATATGTCGGATCAGGTCTGGCCGAGCGATGCGCAAATGACGCGTCCGGAGCCTTGCCTTCCGATGTCCCATGGCAAGACGCGGCGAGGGATATGGCCCCCGCAGGACGCTCTGTAACCGCTGGAGACGCCGGAACGGCAAGGGGAGCTTCGCGAGAATGGTGGCCGGACTGGCTGACGCGCTTGGCAACAGGACCGTGATGATCGATGCGAGCAGGCGAACGCCTCGTGTTCGAGCGAGCCCGCGCACCTACCCGAAGGCCCGCCGAACGGCGTCCAGTCTGGGCGTCAAGAAAGGGGACGTGGTCGCCTGATCGGACGGAGTTCGAGGACCAGGAAACGATGCAGGTAATCATTCTCCCGAGGATGGCGGCATGACCACGAAACTGCACGCAACTCAGGACAGATGAACCATGTCGCGCGCGACACTGGCGAATGACACCCTCTCACCCTGATCGCAGCGGCAGGACACGCCAGCGACTGCATCGGTGCGTGTGCTTTGCGACAGTCTGACGGATGTCGACTGGCCCCTCGGGGGCCATGGATACGACGCGGACTGGTGACGGGAAACGCTGAAAGCCAGAGCGATACGCGCCTGCATCCCGGGCAGGACGCAGCGCCAGACGCCGGTGAAGCATGACAAGCGCCGCCTCAAACGCCGGAACCGGATCGGGATCATCTTCGGCGGGCTCAAGGATTGGCGGAGGGCAGCTTCGCGCTACGACGGGTATCCGAAGGTCATCCTCATCGCCCTGGTCGCCAGCCTTATGATCTGACTATGAGATCCGATCCTAGAGCGAATGTTCGGCAACCGCACCTGGCGCAGTTCGGCAGGTGCCTCCGCATCGAAGCACTCGGCGTCATGATTGATGTTTGCGGCCATTGTCGCATGGCGTGACGCTGAGACAGCTAAGTCCCACCAGACGACGATCCTTGGCAAGGACGAGACCATGCAACGCGGCGATGTTGTGTGATCATGTATTCTCCGGACTCCGGGAGCCATCGGGCGATGACTTGGACAGAATCTCACATAGCCGATTTTGAACGTTGGATTTATTTTTCGTGGGGAGAAACATCGGGTCTTCTGCCCCAGTCATTGGAGGATATTCTTGAAGCCCCGTGATTTGATCTGAGAAAGGACACTCTTCCACTCGCTCCCCACCTTTCATCGACGAGCACCGGGATGGTACCGGCCCAAGGAGCATTCACATTCATCCCGTCACCATAGGCACCTTGAAAGCCGCCGAACCACGCCCGGACATTTTTGGTGACAAAGCAGTCTTTTCGAGATTTGATTTGTAAGAATCGCAAGCATTGCTCTTGGAGAATCATCGCATGACCAACCCAATTCGCTTCGCGCTCATTCTTTCGGCCCTTGGACTGGCTGGCTGTGTCGATGACACCGACATGTCCAGCGCCGCTCCGGATCTGGTCACTCGCGGCGAGATGCCGAGATTTTGCCGTGGTGCCGCGGCCGAGGAATTTTCGGCCAGCCCGCTGGACGTGATCACGCTGCCCGCCGAACCCGATCAGGGCATGTACACTGTGTATGGTCAGATCGACGATCTTTTCTTCACCTGCACGTTCTCGGCTGAGGGACGTCTCGTCGGCGTCGACCGGACGTGAGCCGGGGTCTGGTTTCTCTGGCGGTGGCGTCCCTGCTTGCTGCGGGTTCGGCCGCGGCACAGGCTGTGGACTGCACCCTGACCATCCTCGACTTCGATGGCAACACGGTAGAGCAGGCCGCATCCTGCGAGATCGTCGATGACGGAGCGACGTTCGAATTCCTCGGCACGATCGAGGAGAACGACGTCAACTTCATCGCCCTCGCCAACCGCGAGGAGGATACCGCGTTCCTGATCGGAGCCGGGACATTCTTCCTGATCGACGGCGAAGCGGAGGTCTCCGACGATGCGGTGGTCTGGCCGAACGGCTACGCGGTGCGCTTGTCGCGCTGACCTTCGGCCGCAGTCGGGACGGGCATCCTCTCGCATCAGGCGGGTACCCTTTTCCACTCCGCTTTATCGAGACGAAGATAATATGAGCTTGACGCCCATAGGCTACGGAACGTCAGGATATGCGGGCAGCAAGATGGGTGATTAGGAATCGTAAAGCGTGGCTGGATCTAATTCGGTCTGGCTTCCCTCATGAATTCAGGTTCGCCCGCTGTCCGGGGAATTGAGTCGATCCGTTCATCAGGAGCTTACTCAAACGGGCTGCCGGCCTCGAATTTTATACGCGCTTTATTCAACGACTGGATTTGGTCCCTGCAGGTATCGGCTGGCCAATTGCGGAATATGTTCGCAGCAAATCTGCCCCCCGCTTCCAAACGGTAAGATGAGAAACCGACATCAAGCTCGGCTAGGAGGTGCTGTCCGGTTGCTACTGGGGGATCCGAGGATGGACCGTATTGATGCGTACCTCGGTATCGAGCTCACGGGCGCCCGCACGATATCCGAGGCGGTCGAGGTCCGAGCGACAGGGCCGACCCGCTCGGGCCCTCCAACGTTGCGATGTTGACGACGTAGGCGAGCATCGAGGTTCATCGGGATTTCCCTTTCCCACGTTCGCTCGTGAAAGATATTCGTTCTCCCAAGGCTGATGGTTCGGATGGCACGCGATTGGAGCGTATGCTGATAAGCACAACAGAAAAGAAAAGCCCCGCGAGGCTCACTTTCGTCACCCCGATGCTGACCGAAACGCAAGCTCGCATAGGCCGCCGGGATGTGACTCAATGGATGGGGGTGGTCGCGGGATCGCTCCTCCAGATAAGAAATGAAGTACGCGAGCGATACTGATGTTGCCTTGGCTGGATAGACAACGCGAGCGGAGAAAGGCGGCCGCTGAAATCGATGAGTGTGCATCGCTCGAAATGATAGCCTTGGCGAAGTTGTCACCGTAAGCTGATCGGAAACGTGAGTTCACGGACTGATACCGACCGCCCCGTTTGGAGACAGACCATGAGATATAGAGGTGTCATTCCGGTTGCCTGCGCGACCGTCATGGGCCTTGCTTTCGCCGCTGCCTCGTATGCGCAAGAGGCAGGTTCGAGCCCGGTCGGACCTGACCGGCTCAGCTTCTCGGTGGAGAACATGGACAGGAGTATCGACCCGGGACAGGATTTCTATCGCTACGCGGCGGGCGGATGGCTCAATCGGATCGAGCGCCCGGAGAAATTCCCCAGATACGGAATCTTTGCGATCACCGGAGAGCTTGTGCAGTCTCAGGTAAGCTCGATCCTGTCGGTCGCCGAGGCCGAGGCCGACACTGCCCCGGATGGCAGCCCATCCCAACTGGTCGGGAAATTCTACCGCGCCTACATGGATACGGATCGGATCGACGCGCGCGGCATCGCGCCGATTGAGGAAGACCTTGGCCGGATCGACGCCATGACCGGCTTGGCGGACCTGGTTCCGTTCATGGTGCGGATGGATCGGATCGGCGGACCCGGCGTGTTTCTCGGCTTCGGTCACACGGAAGGAACGCTCGACAACAGCCAATATGAATTCGCCTTCGCGTCGGCACCTTTCGGAATCGACTCGCGCTTCGACAGCATCCTTGCCGAACCGGATGACGGCGTCCGACTGAACGCTTATCGAACGTATCTGGCCGAGACACTTATGGTGGCGGGCTTCCCTGCCGGCGACGCGAGCCGCATCGCCCGCAATTCCGTCGAGATCGAAAGGGCACTTCATGCCGGAGTCCTCTTGCCCGTAGAGCGGCGCGATCCCGATATCGTCTACAATCCCATGACGCTCGGCGAGGTGCAGGAACAGATTCCGGAAATTGACCTGTCGGCCTTGCTGGAGGCCGCGGGTTATCCGCGGAGCGTCGAGAATGTCGTGCTATATTCACCGCGCTATGTGCCGGTTCTGTCCGAGGTCCTGCGCACGCGGTCGCTGGAAGAGATCAAGGAGTATCTGAAGCTCAGATTGATCCTGAAATTCTCGCCGGTGATGTCGACCGCGTTTCAGGAACCGACCCTGGGATTGTCGACCGTGCTGCTGGGCAGCGCGGTCTTGCCGCCGCGCGAAGAAACAGCCTACGAGCTTGTCGCCGCCAATCTCGCCCATCCTCTGGGACAGCTTTACGTCGAGCGGCATCTGACGGAAGACGCCAGAACCACGGCGGAGAACATGTTCGCGCGGGTCAAGGCGGCCTTCGCCGACCGGATACCGACGCGTGACTGGCTGAGCGAGGACACTCGCGCCGAGGCTGCGGCGAAACTCGACACGCTCACCGCGACGATGGGCAGGCCGGACGAGTGGATCGACTATTCCGGCCTCGAGATCGGCAGCGATCCGGTTGGCAACCTCATGGCGATCGCGCAGTTCGAGCACGAACGCTACATGGCGAAGTTCGGCGGTCCGGTCGTGCGCGACGCGTTCAACAATTCCTCCACGTGGCCGACAACGGTCAATGCCGCCTACAATCCCGGCATCAATGGCTTCGAGGTGCCGGCGGCGATCCTGCAACCGCCATTCTTCGAGCCGCAGAAGGATGCGGCTGTCTGGTTCTGCCGGATGGGTGCCATTCTCGGCCATGAGATGACACATGGCTTCGACTCTCTCGGGCGGAGATATGACGCGGACGGCAATCTGCGGGATTGGTGGACCCCAACCGACGCGGCGAATTTCGAACGCAAAGCCGAGAAACTGGTGGAGCAAGCCAATTCCTACGAGGTCGCGCCGGGCCTCATGGCGAACGGGCCGCTCGAAGTCGGAGAGAACATGGCCGATCTGGGGGGCATCACGCTCGCCCATATCGCGCTGATGGACTATCTGGAGGAGCACCCGGAAGAGAACGTGGAGATCGAGGGTTTCACGCCCGAACAGCGATGTTTCCTGTCCTGGGCGCAGAACTGGGCGTCGAAATCGACTGACGCCTATGATCGCCTGCTCGTGGAAGCCGACCCCCACGCGCCATCGCCCTATCGCGCCATCGCAGCGCTTCAGCATCTTCCGGCATTCTACGAGGCATTCGGAATAAAGGACGGCGATCCGATGTGGTTGCCGGTCGAGGAGAGAATTACCGCCTGGTAACGCAGTTATCCGCACGGAAAGCGGCACCTCGCGGCCAGAGAGCAGGTTTTCGGTACTGGAGCAGATAGAAAGGAACATCGAATGAAGTCCAACTTGATCGCCGGCTCGGTCATTCTGCTTCTTGCGGGCTGCGTCGAGGGTACGATGACCGGAACAGGTGCCAACAGCAGCGGAGGAACATCCTCCGGCACAATGCGGGAGCGATCCGACGGCGGCTACGCGCTTGGCGTTACGGTCGATGACGGCGCGTTCTGCTCGGCGATCTTCCGCAATCCGCGCCCCGGGGGAAGCGAGCTTCGCCCGCTCTCCTGCACGAACGGTGAAGGCGGCAATGCCACGGTTCTTTACGACGATGACGGGGAACCCAGAAGCGCCACCTATGGAGGCCTCGAGATCGGCAGCGGAACTGTCCAGTTCTGAGGCCCGCAAGATCACGCGCGGCAGTCCTGAGGAACCATGCGATCAGGCTGGCCCTACGGCCGGTCATGCCGCCTGAGCGCCTCATAGCCGCGTCGTATGGGGCGGATCATTCTGCCTTTGCGTTCGCCGGCGCAGGCACATGGTGCACATGGCGCAGGAGCCAAAGCGCATAAAGCAGGTTGGGGAGAACGAGCGCCAACGGAATCAGAATCGTTGTCCATCCGCCCGAATTCGCGAGCTCGCTTCCATTCGACGCGTCCGGATCGGGCATTCCTTCTGCAATGAGGAGAAGCGCGGCATCCCAGGCCGCATGCCAGGCGATAGCGGCCCAGAGGGAACCGGTCCGCAACACGATCGCCATCAGCAGGAGCCCGGTGCTACCTGCCATGATCGCCTGGTATATGGCGCTCTCGAATTCGCCTGTGATGAAACCGTTCAGAACATGAACCGCGCCGAACACCGACGACGTCACGAGGATTGCCGGCCATATGCGCAGACGTTCGCACAGGGCCCGGTAGAGCACCCCCCGGAACATGGTTTCCTCGGAAAAGCCGACGAACAGGGTGTTCACGAAGATCAGGAGGATCGTCGCGGAGTCGGGAAGTCCGAGGAGCAGGGCAAAGGTGAATTGCAGCGCTACCAGCAGTATCGGCAGCCATAGCAGTTTCAACGTTCCAGGTATCGGCGCGCGAAAGCCGAGGTCATTCCAGCCGCGCCACGCGATCACGGCGACGAGCATCATTCCGGCGCAGACGATCTGCCACAGGATACCGCGCGTGACGAACGCATCCAGCGATTGATCATCGGACACGAACAATTCGGCACCGCCGAAGGTGATCGCCGTCCAGAGCGCCAGCGTGACAAGCGCCCACCCGATCCGATTGTCACGCGGCAGGTTTCTGCGTCGTTTCAGCAAGAAACGTGGTGCCTCTCTCATGTCATGACGCCTCTTCGCTTGGCTCAGAATTCAAAGGCAAGACGTACTCCACCCGATCGGCTGATAGCCTGCAAAGCGATGTCATCGGCAACGAGGGCTAACGGCCACGCCTGCATGAAGCATCAAGGGTTGCGCCTTTCGTCCCGATCACGGACCACCGGACGTTCACAGACCGACCCCGCTCAGGGAACGGACGCTTCGCCGAGCCCCGCGACGTTGCCAGCGGCGTCGGACTGGCAGGTCCACTGACCCTCGACGCCACGGGCGCTCATCCAGACGCCCAAACCGGCTTCCGAGTCCAGAACGTATTCGACACGTGTATCGCCGACGGGACGCGCGAGACGCGTTGCCAGCGCTTCGCGGCAGGCGGCCTCGGCCATCCGGGTCGCCTCCGACGATTGATCGAAGTCGGGGCGTTCAACCACCTCGTTCGTCCATTCGGCATCCGCGCCGGGATCGGCTTCGGTGGTCATGCATGCCGAGAGGCCGAAAAGAAGAAAACAGGTCACCGCTTTCGCATTCATATCAAGCTCCCATTCCAGAACCTTCCCGGATCCTATGCAAAGTGCTGTCGGTAAAGAAGGATCTTCGTCGTATGCAAGGCGATCCCTCCCGGGCTGAATGACGCATGGCGCTCGCACGAAGCCGATGCCAGTTGGGTACAAACGGCGAGAGCGGCTCGACCGTTCGCAGCTGATTGCAGGCCGGAACTCCCGTCGATGTGCGGGGCTGATTGATACGACTCCATTCGCCAACTCGCTTATCGGACGATCCGACCGCGCATTCTGCTCAGCCTGGTTTCGCAAGTCCCTTGATCGCTTCGCCTATTTCGTCGAGCCCGGCGAGGGTCAGGCCGCGCTGGGGGACCGGGATCTCGATGCCCGCCTCGACCAGCTCGGCGTAGATGTCGAACAGGAGTTCCGAGCGCGCGATCAGCAAGGTATTCACGTCTCTCAGATAGCAGCGCAGCTCGAATTCCAGCCGGCTGTCGCCGAGATCCGTGAACAGAACCGTCGGCGAGGGGATGGCCAGCACTTCGGGTCGCCGCGCCGATGCGGCCAGAAGTATCTCCCGAACACGTGCGACGTCGCTGCCGTAGGCAACTCCGATCGGGATGATTATCCGTCCTTCCTTCGACGTTAGCGTCATGTTCTTGACCACGCCCGCGATCAGATCGGAGTTCGGGACGATCACGTCGAACCGGTCGAAAGTCTCGATCCGCGTGGAGCGGACCGCGATCTTGCGGACGTAGCCGGAATGGCCCGAGACCTCGATCCAGTCCCCCTCCTTTACCGGACGCTCGATCAGCAGGATGAGACCCGACACGAAATTGGAAACCACCGGCTGGAGCCCGAAACCGATCCCGACCGAAAGTGCGCCGAACACGACGGCAAGGCTCGAAAGGCTGATACCGGCGGTCGACAGCGCAATCAGCGCTGCCAGCGTCACCCCCACATAGCCCGCACCCGTCACGACCGACGAACGGACCCCGCGGTCGAGGTGCGAATGGCGGAACACGGACTGGCGCAGGAACCGCTGGGTGAACCGCGTCGCGATGAGACCGGCGAAGAAAACCACGACGAGAACCGCGATCGAGGTCAGGGACAGGGTCGCGTCTCCGACCCTTATCCCTGCCGTGACCACTCGCCACGCTTCGGAAAGGTCGCTCCCCCGCGCGCCCCAGATCAAGGCGAGCAACGGCAGGGCAGCTAGGGACAGGAGTATGGAAACGACCACGGGAACCAAGGCGCCGGCCTCGTCCTCATCCGGCGTGGTCCTGTCGATGCCGTTGACCAGGACACCGATCACCAGCGCGCGGAGGAACAGCAGAACCGCCACGAGGCCGATCGTCGTCACCGTGGGCTCGAGCGCGAAGCGTGCGAGGTTCACATACCCTATGAGAGCCGCGAGCAGCGCCACGATCGCCGCCCCCTGCACGAAGCGTGCGAAAAGACGGCGCAGGTCGTCGCCCAGCTCGGCATCCGCATGCGCGGGTGAATCGAGGTGGCGCAGGAACGTCCCGAGCCGGAAAACGGGAATTGCACCCGCAACGACCACGATCAGAGACAGGACCGACTGACTTGCCGGGGCGAACGCGATCTCCTGCTCCAGCCCTTCGAACATTGCGTCCACCGACAGGAACACCCCGAGCAGGAGGCTCAGCCCATAGCCCCTGCGGGCCATGACATCGTCGAGGTCGAAGGGCCGCAGCACGGCGCGCCGTGGAGCGAACAGCGCGCGACCGAGGACATGAGCGCTGCTCAGCCCGAGAAGCGCGGTTGCCGCAGCAACGATGAGCCTGGTGTGATTTGGAAACTCGACAACCAGCACCGCCGGGGCCAGAAATATGAGGAGCAGCCCCAATCCGGGGATGAACAATCGCAACAGAAGCGTCAGGGCCGCGACCAGGCGGTACCGCATGCGCTGGTGGCTTCGGTGTTGGAGGCGCTCGAGCCCATTGGTGACCAACGGCTCCGCCACGAAGATGAGGCCCAACGCCGCGGCCAGAAAGGCAAGCCCGGCGCTCCACGCGGCCATCGGCGGCAACTCCTCCTGGAGCTCTACCTCCTCTCCATCTGCAGGAAGAAGCTGTCGCAAGTCGTCGGTGAGCGCGCTCCAGTTTCGGGGCAGCAGCGGGCTGGGCATACGCTCGACAAGGCTGGCGACAGCCTGGTCGAGCAGCCTTGCGTCGAGGCGGGCGATCAGGAGATCGGCACGCAGGTAGGCCGCTCGCGCATCGAGGACGGGCGCATTGGCTTCGGCGAGCGCCGTTTCCAGTTCATTCCGACGTTCGGCCAGCGGGCCGGGCTCCGGCACGCCGTCCGGAGGTGGCGGTCCCAGAGCCTCGATCTGCGCAGCCAGCGACTGGGCCCGGACCGATCCGCGCTCGGCGATCTCCAAGGCGTCAGCGCGCTGCTCGGCAAGTTGCGCACGCG
Source organism: Palleronia sp. LCG004 (assembly GCF_032931615.1). Lineage (NCBI taxonomy): Bacteria > Pseudomonadati > Pseudomonadota > Alphaproteobacteria > Rhodobacterales > Roseobacteraceae > Palleronia > Palleronia sp. LCG004. The sequence continues at coordinate 29,598 of NZ_CP136762.1, read as the reverse complement.
TTTCGTCCAGCAGGTCGGCGCTTGCATCTTCGGCATCGAGAAGACCGGCCGCACGTTCGGCCACCGCGTCCCAGTCAACCCTCTCGGACGGATTGGCGTCCTGCGCGAGCGATAAGGTGGCACATGCGATCCAGAACAGCACGACCAGCAACGCGCGCAGTATCAAAGATCGCCGAACGTCAACGATAATGGGGGGAACCGGCAGAATGGGAGGCAAGGCTTTCACCGAACGTCAGAGATATGATCGGACATTGCCCAGTTCGGCGCGGAAGCCTGCATCTGCTCTGGGGGAAGTGTCGGAGTGCCGGAGGACTTCCCCGAAACCCGACCCTGTGAAGGCTTCTTACAAATCACGGCTCGAAAAGCTTGAATGCGATACTTCACATCACGCTACATCGATCTCGGCATTGCACAACCCCCGGGGGCCGTCAGTCTGGATTTTCCATGTCGGCCAATGGAAACGGCTCACATCGGGTCCTATCCACCGATACAAGGTATCAGGAACGTCAAGGCAGCCGGACAGCGTTTCGCGACTTGCAGCGCATGGTCCAGCGCTTTTCGGTTGCGGCGAACGACCCCCTCTCCGCCCTCGCCCCGTGTGTGTCGTGAACACGCCGACACCCGACGTGTCGCGGCACTGTCGAGGCGGTCATTCTCCCGAACGCGCAGCTTCATCGAGCCGTCGCGGCCGCCTTTCCAGGAACAATGAAGGCGATCACGCTCAAAATCCCTTTCCGGCGGCGTTGCGCGTTGCAATACTGGATCGACCATTCGCAAGCTGCCGTGCAGCAGCCGATCTCTTGTCCGAAAATCTCATTGGTAGGTAAGATTTGCAGAGCGTGATAATTCTCGGGGTCACGGTTCTTGCCGCCGCTGCTCTGGTCCATCCGAGGCTTTCGAGGGCCCGTCTCTGGCGTGCCACCATCACGCCCCTCGCCTCGATCATCGGAAGCGGGTTCCTCGTGCTGGGACCGATACTGGAAGGCAGCTACGGTCTCTACGCGCCGGGGATCATGCTGGCACTCTGTGCAATCGCCTATCTCTTCGGTGGGGCAATCCGTTTCAACATGGCTCGGATCGGCTCCGAAACCGATCAAAGACCTCCCGCGGAGGCTCGGCTTGAATCTCTGGCATCCTGGACCCTGTGCTTCGCCTATGTCGTGTCGGTCGCCTATTACCTGAACCTGTTCGGTGCTTTCGGCGTGAGCCTGACGCCGGTGGACGATACGTTCCACGCGCGGCTCCTTTCCAGCGCCGTCTTCATCCTGATCCTGCTGATCGGCTGGACGCGCGGCTTTTCCGCGATGGAACGGCTCGAGCAGGTATCGGTCGGAATCAAGCTGTCGATCATCGCGGGGCTACTCGGTGGTCTCGTCCTGTTTTTCGCCCGGCAGACATCGGCGGGCGAGCTGTCCTTTGCCGACCCCGCGGTGACGCCATGGGCCGGTCTGACACTGGCCTTCGGGCTGATCGTGACCGTCCAGGGGTTCGAGACGTCCCGTTACCTGGGTGAGACCTACGACGTGCGAACACGTATCCGCTCGATGAAGTTGGCTCAGGCGCTCGCGACTGCGATTTATATGCTCTATATCTGCCTTCTAGCCTATGCGCTGCCTTCCGGGACGATGTCGATGGACGAGACCGCGATCATCGACGCCATGCAGATCGTCGCCCCGATCCTTCCGATCCTTCTGGTCGTCGCCGCCTTGAGCGCCCAGCTCAGCGCTGCCGTGGCGGATACGAGCGGGTCGGGAGGATTGATCGCCGAACTCACGTCCGGAAAGGTGACCACGCGACAGGGGTACGCTGTCCTCGTGTTTGCCGGCCTCGTGATGACCTGGACGACGGACGTCTTCGAGATCATCAGTTACGCGTCGCGGGCATTCGCACTGTACTACGCGCTTCAAGGTGCCATTGCCGTGCTGGGTGCCTGGCGCGATCGCGATCCGGTGCGGCTTGCCCTTTTCGGCACTGCCACCCTCCTCGCCATGATAATCGTGCTATTCGGCCGTTCGGTAGAATGATCCGCACGGCCGCGACCGCATCGACCTTAACCGGACTCTGGCAGCGAAGCACTACTTGTCGTCGAACGCCCGTGGCAGCGGATTCGGGCAGGCCTGTGCTGCGTATCGTCAGACCGAAATGGCTCTACGCCGATCTCCGGTATCGCGGCGGGATATTTTACATTCCGGGCAGATCATCGCGTTGCCCGTGGCCCAGACCGACCTTCGCGATAGGACGCGTCCTTCCAGTAAGGCTTCCCGAGACCAGCCGTTCACCGCGGCTTCGAGATCGCTGCCGAGACAAGCTCGCAATATGCGGACCTCCGCGCCGTTCCTCGTACGTCATCAGGTGATCCCGCGACACGCACAGGGGGTCGTCGCGTTCAGTCGTCCTCTCGTGGCGCATCCGCCGGATCGGACGCATTGGCGGAAAGCATATCGTCGAACAGCGCCTTCCATTCGGTCTCGGAAAGAGCCAGCAAACCGAAGGCCTTCAGCAGGAATGCGCCCTCGGCGGCGAGGAAGCTGGTCGCAAGCCGCCGATCGTCCGGGTCCGTCAGGTCGAGACCCGCGAGGCGCGCGGCATACCAATCGCGCGTCTCCGACAGCCGATCGGGGTGCTGCAGAAGCGTGGTTACCGCCACGGCGGCACGGGAATGATCCGCCTCCTCTGCATCCCGCATCGCCGCGAGGTGTCCCAGGATCAGCGCCCGACCCGAAGGATCGGGCCCGGAGCGCCGGGCCACGTCCGCGTCGAAGGCGTCTTCCCAGCGGGTGATCATCGACCGGATCAGATTGTCGCGCGTCCCGAAGGCATATTGCACGCCGCCCTTGGTGATCCCCGCGGCTTTCGCCACGGCGTCGAAGCTGAGCGCGGACGCGCCCTCTGCAATCACGAGCGCCTCGGCGGCATTCAGAACCTTGTCACGATCGATAGAGCGGGGACGTCCGGCCATCTTCTCCCTTTCATTACGATACGACTGTATCTATATCCGCGATCAGGTGACGCAAGCCTGAACCGACTGCCCGAGGATAATCCTGATGCTTCCCCGCAACCGCTGGCTCGTGCTTGCCATCGTATCGAGTGCCCTGTTCCTGATCGTCATCGACATGACGGTTCTATACACCGCCTTGCCCAGGCTGACCCAGGACCTTGCGGCGACGGCCACCGAGAAGCTCTGGATCGTCAATATCTATCCCCTCGTCGTGGCGGGTCTGCTGCCGGGTCTTGGCGGATTGGGGGACAGGGTCGGTCACAAGCATATGTTCCTTCTGGGGCTCGCGGTGTTCGGCGTGGCGTCGTCGGCCGCGGCGTTCTCTCCGGTGCCCGCGGCGCTCATCGCGTCGCGGGTCCTGCTGGCGGTCGGTGCGGCCATGATGATGCCGGCGACCCTGTCGCTCATCCGCCTGACCTTCACCGACGAGAAGGAGCGCGCCTTCGCCATCGGGATCTGGGCCGCCGTCGCGTCGGGCGGCGCCGCCATTGGACCGGTCATGGGGGGCCTTTTGCTGGAATGGTTCTGGTGGGGTTCGGTCTTTCTCATCAACGTGCCGATCGTGATCTGTGCCCTGCTCGCGGGTGCGTCGGTGCTGGTCAACCGGAAGCCCGATCAGGGGCATCCCTTCGATTTCATCGGTTCCGTTCAGGTGATGGTCGGACTGGTCGGGCTGGTCTATGCGGTCAAGGAGGTCGCCAAGCGCGACCCCTCCCCGTTGGCCGCTGGCATCGCGTTTGCCATCGGCGCCATCGCCATGGCGGTCTTCGTTCGCCGCCAGCGGGCGAGCGCCCATCCACTCATCGACTTCGCATTGTTCCGCAACGCGCGGTTCACGTCGGGCGTGGTCGCGGGGCTCGTCGCGTCCGGAGCCCTGATCGGTGTCGAACTCGTCTTCAGCCAGCGCCTTCAGCTGGTCCTCGGCCTCTCGCCGCTCGAGGCGGGGCTGATGATCCTGCCGATCCCGGCCGCGTCCTTTCTGGCGGGGCCCATGGCGGGTCTGGCGATGCCGCGTCTCGGTGCGACACGCGTGCTGAGCTCGGCGCTGGCGCTGACCGGACTGGCCCTGATCGCCTTTCTGCTGACCCATCAGGGGCCGACCGCACTTTGGCTTTCGGTTCTCGCGGTCATGGGCTTTGGCGTCGGCGCCACCATGACGGCCGCCTCCAGCGTCATCATGCTGTCCGCCCCGGAGGATCAGGCCGGGATGGCCGCCTCGATCGAGGAAGTGTCGTTCGAACTCGGCGCTGCCCTGGGCATCGCCATACTCGGCAGCGTCATGACCGCGCTCTATACCCGTGCCATGACCGTGCCGACGGGGCTGGACGCGACGGTCGCCGACAGCCTCGACGAGGCATTGATGGCTGCCGAAACCCTGAGCGATACCGCGGCCATGCACCTGACGACGCTGGCGCGAGGCGCTTTCGATGACGCCTTCGTCGGCGTGATCGCCCTGGCCTCGATCATCGTCCTCGGTGCCGCACTCGGCATCTGGCGCAGGGCCGTGGCGGAGTGACGCACCAGGCTACCGCATGGTGTGCCAGATCTTTCAACAGCCGGACCGTCAACGATTGACGCCCTTCCGGACGGACGATGGGTCGGTGATGCCGTGGTCTCGATCGACGGGCGCACGTAGCGAAATTCATTCGATCTGCGTCACGTCGGGGCGGGCAAACTTGGACGCTCGGCCCCACCCTGCCGGGCAGTGAACCGCGCGGGCATCGTGGTCCACGGCAAGCGTTTGCGAGCATGGCGGCGTCTGCAGCCGGATGGGGCACAGGGCCTATCCTGCCGTTTCGATCACTCGAGGCAAGGGGCGGGAACAGCCGCTCGTTCGAAAGCCAGCTTATACAACATTTTAACCCCTGGCTGCTCTACACCTGCCGCATATCAAACGACAAATGATCATGCTTGAAAAATCAATCAAAACGCTTTTCACCGCTGCCGATGCTGAAATTGTCGAACGCACAATTGGCCGGATCGCCTTCTCGCCCGACGGAGAAATCCTGCGAGTAAACGAGCGGTTCCTGGAGATGTTCGATTATGCCGGTCGCGAATTGGTCGGCCGCAATCGCCGAATTTTTAAACCCGTGGATGCAGTGCCGTCGCGAACGGACGAGATCGACAAGGTCTTTGCCACTGGCGACCCGTTCGAGGGGGACATCCAGCAATCAAGGCGCGACGGAACCCTGTTCTGGACCGAGGTCTCCTGCCATCCCGTTCAAGGCACCGACGGTTCGGTCGACGAGGTCGTGCTGCTGGTCCGCGACGTCACCGGGCGGATGATGTCCGCAGCCGACGATGCCGGTCAGATCGCCGCCATCAACACATCGCAGGCCGTCATCCACCTGGCGATGGATGGCACCATCCTCCACGCCAACTCCAAGTTCCTCGCCGCCACGGGTTACGAACTGGGCGAGGTCGTCGGTCGGCATCACAGCTTGTTCGTCCCCGATCACGAATCCGAGGGAACGGCATATCTCGCTTTCTGGGAAAGCCTTCGGAAAGGGGTTCACGCAACTGGCGAATACCGACGCGTCCGGAAGGACGGAAAGGCGGTATGGCTCAGGGCGACCTACAACCCCATCCTCGACCTTCAGGGCCGGCCGATCAAGATCGTAAAATATGCGATCGATGTGACATCGGAAAAGGAACTGAACGCCGATTTCGAAGGCCAGATCGCGGCGATCGACAAGTCGCAATGCATCGTGACCTTTGCGCCTGACGGCACGATCATGGACGCCAACCGCAATTTCCTCGATGCCGTCGGCTATTCGATGGAGGAGCTCGAAGGCCGTCACCACCGCATGTTCGTCGACCCGGCGCATGCCCACAGCCTCGAATACGAGATCTTCTGGAGCGACCTTGCCACCGGTCGTCACCGGAGCGGAGAATTCCGCCGTATCGGACGTGACGGTCAGGATATCTGGCTTCAGGCAACCTACAGCCCGGTGCTCGATCAGGACGGGCACACCTTCAAGATCGTCAAATACGCGACCATCGTGACGCGGGAAAAGCTGCGCCAAGCCGATCATCAGGGCCAGATCGCCGCGATCCACAAGTCGCAGAGCGTGGTGTCCTTCCATATCGACGGCACGATCATGGATGCGAACGACAATTTCCTCGACCTTACCGGTTATCGCCTGTCGCAAGTCATCGGACGCCACCACTCGATGTTCCTCGCGGACGAGGAGCGCGAAAGCCCCGATTACCCGGAATTCTGGAGGGCGCTCGCCAACGGCGAATACCAGGGGGGCGAGTTCAAGCGCGTCGGATCGGACGGTCGGGAGATTTGGCTGCAGGCCTCCTACAACCCGATATTCGACATGAACGGACGGCCGTTCAAGGTGGTCAAGAATGCCGTGGACGTCACCGAACAGAAATTGCGGCAAGGCGATTACGAAGGTCAGATCGCCGCCATCAACAAATCCCAATGCGTCGTGTCCTTCGACATGGATGGCAACGTGCTCGACGCGAATGACAATTTCCTCGAGCTCATGGGATACGCGCTTTCGCAGGTCGTCGGTCAGCATCACAGGCTGTTCGTGGACGACGACACGGCGCTCGACCCCGAGTACGACCGCTTCTGGGCGGATCTGCGCGCCGGCAAGTTCCTGTCGTCCAAGTTCAAGCGCATCGCCTCGGATGGATCGGAAGTGTGGATCCAGGCATCCTACAACCCGATTTTCGATCTGAACGACAAGCCGTGCAAGATCGTCAAGATCGCGTCCGACATCACGGCCGATGTCATGTTGGCAGCCGACCTGTCGCGTGCACAGCAGGAAGTGCAGCGCGATCCGGCTACCGGACTTCCGAACCGGCTGGGCCTGCGCGAGTTCATGCGCAAGGCACTTGCCAAGACCGACAGCGAACTCGCGCTTCTCTACCTTGATCTCGATCATTTCAAACCGATCAATGACACCTACGGTCACGATGTCGGTGATTTCGTGCTCAGAACGATCGCGCGGCGGCTGGTGGGCGCGGTGTCGGACGGGCAGCTTGTCGCGCGTATCGGCGGTGACGAATTTGTCGTCGCGGCGTCGAACCTCGGCCACCCGCAGGTGGCGGAACTGGCCGAGAACCTGATCGAGACGGTCTCGCAGCCGATCGCCCACGAGGACAGGTACCTGGAAGTGGGCCTCTCGATCGGCGTCGCCAGGACCCCGCAGGATACGCTCGAGGAAGACGAGCTCTTCCGCATGGCGGACGTCGCGCTCTATCGGTCGAAGGGCAACAAGCGCGGTACCTTTACCTTCTACGGCGAGGAGCCGAAGACCTGCGCCGAGATGGAGCGGCATCTGGCCCGCGACATGATGATTGCCATCAAGTCCCGCGCCTTCGAGATCGAATGCGACGTCAGGATGATCGAGGACGACGGTGTCGCCGTCAGACTGCGTCCCGTCTGGAACCACCCCGAGCTCGGCCGGATCGGCGCGGAAACCTACCTCCGGGTCGCGGAGCAGAGCGGGCTGATCGTGCCGCTCGGGGAGTGGCTGGTCCATCAGGCCTGCAATCTTGCCGCCCGGCGTCCGGACGTGATCGTTAGCGTTCCGATCTATCCCAAGCAGATCCTGACAAGCGATTTCACGGAAACGCTGGCCCTCGCATTGCGTGAATGCGAGCTCGACGTGAGCCGCCTGGAACTGAGCCTCGAACGCGGCACGGCCCGCGTCAATCCGGAAAGCCTCCGAGCCTATCTGACGAAGCTGCGCGAGATGGGAGCCACCGTCGTTGCGGACAGCCTTTTGATGGGCGAGGATACCCTCGCCGTGCGCGCATCCTGGAGCGCAGACCGCGTGACGGTCGATCAGCGCGTGATCGCGCAGATGAAAAGGCAGTCAAACCCGCTCGCCGAAGAAATAGCCCGGATCAAGGCCGCCGACGCGGCAAAATCCTTGCGGGGCAAACGCGGCTTCGAGCTCGACGCGGACGGCGGTCTGCGGAGCTTCGTTCAGGTTGAGACTACCGATATGGAGGGCATCCAGACTTGCCTGGTCAACATGGGAGACGGCGCAATGTTTATCGATCAAGTGCCGACGGAAACGAGCCGGCATTTGTCGAGTGCCTGATGGGGCTGTGAAATTCGCGGATACGGTTTGCGTAGAGCCGTTCGTTGGAGAATTCGGTTCTCACGTCGGTCTCGTGAGATATTTTGCCGGCGTGTAACCGGAACTATCTAATGTAAGCCCCGATTTTCCTGCCGCCCTTTCAGGAATTCGTCGGTTGAATTGGAATTTCATTTGCCCCTGATTTCCCCTGCAAACTACGGCAGAGCTCGATTGCCCAAGGATGGATGGGGTCCGTATCGGTTGCATTCCACCCATTCACAATCGGCTCACCGAGCTCGGGCGGCGTCGTAAAAAGGGGCTCGATCATGACGCCCTCACGTTAGCTGCCGCTGAAAACTCGTAACCGTCCCTTTGCATCGTATTTCGCGACGCGATGCGGGATCGCTCAATCGACCTTCCGCGCCTGATCCGATCTACACGAGGCCCAGACTTCGTCGCTCCGCTGGGTCGTGGGACACCAGTATGGGTCCGAATCTGCGAAGGTTCGCATCCGGCCTCCAAGTTCCTCGAAACGCCGCGCCCGATGGCGTGCCTTTATCGAGAATTGTTCAGTTTCAGATGATCGACTGCAAAGGCCAACTTCTCCCTCACGCCTGAAGGCAGCACGAAAGGATAGAGGTCGGGCAGGTCCATCGCCCGGTTCACGTGGTTGATCGCGATCGCGATCTCGACGGCCATCGTGATCACGTTTTGCGCGTCGTCGTCGGCATAGGCGTCGTAGCCCTCTGGCGGGCCCGACGGCAGCCCCAGCCCGGTCGATGCCGCGCTGTCGAGCAGATCGACCAGATGCAGGAGATGCGCGATCGTCTCGGCCCAGTCCTCATGGGGATGCGCGGTCGCATAGCTGGTGATGAACCGCTCGCCGGGTTGGCCCGGCGAGGCGTAATGCTTCTTCAGCGCTTCTCCGTAATCGGCCCTTTCGTCCCCGAACAGGGCGCGGAAGCCTTCGAGGAAAACGGCATCCTCGGCCAGTCTGAGCTGGAGGAAATGCGCCATCTCGTGCCGCATGTGACCCAGCATGGTGCGATAGAGCTCGCCCAGGTTCTCGCGCCGCTCGCTCCGGACACTGTCGCTCGCCTCGACCACGTTGATCGTGATGACGCCATCGGCGTGGCCCATGATGACATTCGCGTCGCCCGCCGATGTATGCTCGGAAAGGAGCCGGAACATCGGTCGCGCACCCGGATCGTCGGGGGTGAACCATCCCCATCTTGCAAGGTTGGCAAGCATCCACCGCTTGGCACCCTCGGTCCGGGCCCAGAGCTCGATATTCTCCGGGTTGCCCAGGTCGGGTACCGTGACCGTCATCGCGCATGACCGGCAGAACTGACCGTTCTCGGCGACCCAGTTGCACCCGATCTTGGACCGGTTGGCACATCCTGTCATTCCGATCAGCATCGCCTGCCGGTCGGGATCGAAGGTGACCTCCTCGCCGCAACGGCACGTCGTGTTGTTGAAATAGATCTTTTCCGAACAGGTCGGACACCTGAAAATCTGCATTTTCTTTCCTTGCCGCACTGCGCGTGACCAGCGCGAACACGCCGGGGGGACATCGGTTCCGGACAATCCCCGCTTTCCGGCCGCCCAGCACGTGGCACCCTTCTGACAGCGCATCTGAGCGTTCCGGGCCTTCGTTAAGGCCCCACCGTCCGGCCAGTCCACCACGCATTCCGAAAGCTGACGAACATTCGTCCGGATCCGGAAAATCGGATCGACGTAAACGTTTTCTTAACGGACGAGGTTCTGAATGCTGCTTGTTAACCACTTCATCGGGAGAAGTGCGATCCACAATCTGGGACTGTTCCTGGGAGAGCCGGTATCTCAGGGAAAGGTGGTCTGGCGCTATGAACCCGAATTCGACACCGAGCTCAGTCGCGATTTCGTCGAGACCCTGCCCCCCGATTACCGTGAGATGGTTCTCGATTGTGCCGAGTACTTTGCGGAAAGGAACGTCTATCGCCTTGGGAACGACGGTGACATCTTCATGAATCACAGCGACGATCCAACCCTTCTCGACCTCGGCAACGTCATGCTGGCCCGCCGCAACCTGCTGGCAGGCGAGGAGCTGACCTGCGATTACCGCGTCGTCCACGTGGCCGCCTACCGGCCCGGCCCGCATCGCATGGCCGGGGATGTCGCGTCGTGAGACGTACATCCCTCCATCGTCAGATCGTCCTGCTTGCCGTGATCCTGGTCACGGCCTTCTGCGTGGTTCTGTGGTTTTCGATCCTGTCGATCCGTGCCGCCATGGACAGACAGGCCGAGAGCGAATCGCTCGACCTGATGCGCGGCCGCATGGGGGCATTCCAGGAGCAGGTCGCGCTCATCGCCAGCGACTACCACAACTGGACGGACGTGTTCGACGCCGCGACGACGCTCGACTATGCGGAGCTCTACTCCAATTACGGGATCACCGCGGTCCGCGCCGACGTGTTCCAGTACGCCGAGATGTTCGACGGGCCCTTCGAGGACCCGATCGCCTGGGTCGCAGGCTCCACCCGTGAGCCCATAGAAGGATTTCTGTCGCGCGAGACGCGCGACGCGCTCCGCCGCGATGTGCCTAATCTCGATTTTCAGGGGCGCGAGACGCTCGACTTCTACGAATTCCGCTCGGATCGACTGGTGCTCTTCAGCGCGTCCTGGCTCCTGCCCGAGGATACGTTCATCGTGCCCACGACGATGGATGGACAGCTCGCAATCGCGGTCATCGGCAAGATCCTCTCGTCCGAACAACTCGCCCGGGTAGAGACCGAACTCGACGTCACCAACCTGCAGATCAACGCACCCGACGCCGCGACCGGCCTCGTGCGTCTGCCGCTCGAGGACGCGGTCGGGAACACGATCGCCGTTCTCTCCTGGACTCCGCCCGCGCCGGGAACCGTGCTCCTTCAGCGGATCCTGCCGATCATGATCGGCGTGACGCTGGCGTTCATCTGCATCGCCTTCTGGGCTGCGCGCCAGCTTCTCGACCGTGCGGCCCAGCTTGCCCGGAAGGAGGCCGAGGCCGCGAGGCTCGCCCGGACCGATCCCCTCACGCAACTGCCCAATCGCCTTGCGTTGCGCGAGCATCTGGCGGGCTTCACCGGAAGCGAGACGACGCAGTTCGTGGCGTTCTGCCTCGATGTCGATCGGTTCAAGCATACCAACGACGTGGTCGGCCATGCCGGCGGCGACACCTACCTCACCGAGATCGCACACCGGATCGAGACGCTGGCCGACGAGACCACCTTCGTCGCCCGCCATGGCGGCAGCGAATTTTTCGTTGTGATCAGCGGCTCGAACGATTTCGACGCCGCGGTCTCGATCAAGACCGCAGCGATCCACCGCCTCTGCATCGGTAAGATCGTGGTCAGCGGTTACGCCTTCGAGATGTCGCTCTCCAAAGGTCTTGCCTATTCCGAGCCGCGCGAGCAGGCCTACGAAGAGGTGCTGATGCGCGCCGACCGCGCGATGAACCTCGCCAAGTCGCGGCGCACCCCCGATGTCGTCCGCTACGACGCCGAGATGCAGGCCCAGGACGCCTTCGACACCGCCGTGGAAAAGGCATTCCGGTTCGCCCTCGATTCGGGCACCGAATTCCAGCTCTACTACCAGCCCATCGTGAGCGGCATCGGCACCGGCGAGGTCGTGAGATTCGAGGCGCTCGCGCGCTGGGACAGCCCCTCGCTGGGCCGCATCTCGCCCGCCGACTTCATCCGCATCGCCGAATCGTCCGGGCTGATCCTTCCGCTGGGCAAGCTCCTGCTGCAACGCGCCTGCGACGATCTCGCCGCCAATCCCGGCATGAGCATCTCGCTCAACGTCTCACCTGTCCAGCTCATGACCCCCGGCTTCGTCGAGTCGCTGCTCGACGAAGTCGAGGCCCGCCAGATCGACCCCAAACGGATCGAGATCGAGGTGACCGAGAACGTCGTCATCTTCAACAACAGCTCCGTCTCCGCGGCACTGCACGAATTGCGGTCGCGCGGCTTCTCGATCGCGCTCGACGATTTCGGGACGGGCTTTTCGTCCATCGGCTATCTTGCCGGAATGCCCTTCAACGTGCTCAAGATCGACCGCTCGTTCATCTCGGGGCAGGCCGCGGGGGAGAGGACGATGACGATGGCGAGATCGATGGTCGGCCTCGCGCATTCCCTCGACATGGCGGTCGTCGCCGAGGGCGTCGAGACCGAGGAGGACGCCTATCGCTGCCGGAGTTTCGGCTGCGACATGCTGCAGGGCTATTATTTCGGCCGCCCGAAACCCCTCGACCTCATCTCCAATTTCGCCCAGCTCGAATTCGATTTCGACAGCCCGCGCAGGAATGGTCAGGCCCGCATGCATCCGCGCGAGGCGGTTCACGCCTGACGGGTCCGCCCCGGCCACGTGCTCAGAGGGCACAGTCACCTGCCCCCGGCGGACCCTCCGGTCTGGCCAGTCAGGCGTTCTGGCAATCCTCTTCTTCGGCCATGCTTGTCGCATACCGATCTATTGCAAGAGAATACGCCAAGCTTGCTCCAGTCGCGGCCGGACGAAGGGATGCCCGCGCTCTAGACCGTGGCGCATCGGGGAAACCGGAGACAGAATTTCGCCCCCCTCCCGGTCGGCTCGATATCGACGCGACCGGCATGCTTGCCCATGACCTTTTCCACGATGGCGAGCCCCAATCCCGTCCCCTCGCCGTTCTCCAACTGCGAAAACCGGCGGAATGCAGCGCCCCCCTTCTCGGGGGGAATGCCGACACCATCATCCTGCACCCGGATCATTACGGCGTCGTCATCGGACGACGTCCGCACCCAGATGGCGCTCATCCCCGCTCCGCCATGCTTCAAGGCGTTCTCCAGGAGGTTGATCAATGCCTCTCCCACAAGAACGGGGTTGCCCAGTATGGAGAGGGGCTCCGCGCTTTTCGAAAGCGTGAACTCGACATCACGCGAAAGCGCCTTGGCAGCGAACGACTGACAAACATCCTCGACGACGGTGTTCACGTCGAAGGACATCATCGCGGTGCTGTCGTCGTAACGCAGACGCTCCAGAGACAGCAACTGCTCCGCCAGCCGCGCGGATCTGCGGGCGGCATCGACCAGCTGCTTTTCGTATTTCGCGCGATCGGCCGGATCATGCATGTGGGGAAGCGTTTCGGCCAGGGTCAGGATCGCCGCTGCGGGATTGCGGAGCTGGTGCGCGGCGTCCGAGATGAACGACTGATGCGCCTCGATGCTGTCCTGCAATTGCGCCAGAAGGTGGTTGAGGGTCGAGACGATGCCGGAGACTTCCGCCGGAACCGGACGACGGATCGGGCCGAGATCGTCCGGAGAGCGCTGCCGGATCGCCGATTGCAGATCGTTGAGCGGACGCAAGCCGATCTGCACACCGAACCAGATGATCAGAGCCAGCGCCGTCAGCAGCGCTGCCATCAGGGCCGCCGCGCGCAGGGCCAATGCCTGAGCGAAGGCGCGGCGGTCACTGACACGCTGCCAGACCGTGACCACCGAATCGCCGGTCAATGTGCCGATCGTGCGGCTTTCGATGATGCGCACTACGCGCATTCTCTCGCCGCGATAATCCGCAAAATAATAGAAAGGCAGATCCCGGGTGACGGGCATGTCGGGGCGGGGCGGGTAGGCATAACCGGTCACGTAGATCCCGCCCGGGCCGGTCACGTGGTAGAAAAGCTCGCCGCCCCCCGCATCCGAGATGACACGTCGGGTGCCCGGCGACAGCGCGTCCCCTTCGGAGATTGCGACATCGCGCGAAATCGCGAGCGCGGCCGAGAGCAAGGAGCGGTCGAACAACTGCTCGGAGGTGCGCTGCGCGGCTTCGAAGCGCCACCATCCCAGCAAGACCGCAACTGCGAAGAGGGGCGGCAGGATGACCAGGAACAGTCGCAGACGCAGCGAGATCGCTTTCACGGGACGTCGATCTCGAGCATGTAACCCAGCCCCCGTGCGGTCTTGATCTTGAGCCCGAAGGGTTCGAGCCGCTTGCGCAGGCGCGAGACGTGAGGCTCGATGGCACTGTCCTCGGCATCGGACCCGGTGCCGTAGACATGGGCGATCAGCTGCGCCTTGGACACGATCCGCCCGCGCCGTTCCAGCAGGCATTCCAGCGTCGAGATCTCCTTGCGCGGAATGTCGAGGGGCCGGTCGTCCTCCAGCACCTGGCGTGCGGTCCGGTCGAAAACCAGAGGGCCCATCCTGTCCCGGGCGGTGAATTCGAGGTTCTTGCGCCGGGCCATGGCCCGCAACCGCGCCTCCAGCTCGTCCATCTCGAAGGGCTTCGTCAGGTAATCGTCCGCGCCCGCATCCAGCCCCGCCACCCGCTCGGCCGTCTCGGACCGCGCGGTCAGCAGGATCACCGGTGTGCCGTCACCGCGCCGCCGCAGGGCGCGCAGCACGTCGATCCCGTCCATGCCCGGAAGGTTCAGGTCCAGCACGACAAGGTCGGCACCTTCCCGGGACAGGAATTCATGGGCCTCCCTGCCATCGTGAAGCAGGTCGACCGAATGCCCCCTCTCCCGCAGCCGAAAAGCAATTCCCTCGGCCAATGCCTCGTTATCTTCGATCACCGCAATGCGCATGGCTACTTTTTTGTCATGATGCGCAAGTTTCGCGCAAGGTTGGGTCGGCATGTTGCCGGGATTGGAGGAGGGAATCATTCCCTTAAGACGAAATACGTGGATCGCCGGGCCTCTGTTCCGGCGCGACCAGTTATGGGAGGATACCAATGACCATCAAGAAACTTGCAACCTCTGTTGCCGCTGCCGCCCTGCTGACGACCCCGGCATTTGCCCAGACGGATATGTCCGGCAAGACGATCGATTGGGTCATTCCGTTTTCCGAAACGGGCGGTTCGGCCAAGTGGGCGAACTTCTTCGCACCGCTTCTGTCCGAGGAATTGCCGGGCAACCCGACCGTGGTGGTGAAATTCATGCCCGGTGCCGGTTCGACCAAGGGTGCGAACTGGTTTCAGGAACAGGAATACGAGGACGGCACGCTGCTCTTCGGCACGTCGGGCTCGACCCAGTTCCCGTTCCTGCTGGGCGACCCGCGCGTGCGCTACGAATACGCCGACTGGACCCCCGTCATGGCGTCGGGAACCGGAGGCGTGGCGTATCTGAATGCCGAGGACGGCAAGAAATTCGACGGCTCGGCCAATGCGCTGCAGGACGTCAATTTCATCTACGGCTCGCAAGGTGCGACGCGCCTCGACCTCGTGCCGCTTCTGGCGTGGGAAATGCTGGGCATGAACGTCGAGCCTGTCTTCGGCATCAAGGGCCGCGGTGACGGCCGCCTGATGTTCGAGCGCGGCGAGGCCACCATCGACTACCAGACCTCTTCGGGCTACCTCGGTGCGTCCGCCGACCTCGTCGAGCAGGGCAAGGCCGTGCCGATGATGACCTGGGGCGCGCTCGACAATGACGGAAACATCGTCCGCGATCCGACCTTCCCGGACATTCCGACCTTCAAGGAGGTCTGCGAAGCGACCGATGGCTGCGAGACCTCGGGCGAGGCATGGGATGCGTGGAAAGCCTTCTTCGTCGCCGGCTTCCCGGTGCAGAAGATCGCCTTCCTGCCGGCCGGCACACCGGACGACGTGGCGCAGACATTCGCGGATGCATTCGACGCAGTGCGCAACCGCGACGACTTCGCGACCATCGCCGCCAATCAGGTCGGCAAGTACGAGGTTTTCGTCGGCGACGGCGCGCAGCGGGCCACCGACACCGGTACCACCGTGTCGCCCGAAGCGAAGGCCTACGTTCAGAACTGGCTTCAGGAAGCCTACGGCGTTTCGCTGAACTGAACGACACCCTGCGGCCCCCGCCTGACCGGCGCGGGGCCGCCTTTCTAATCCACTCTCCAAGAATTCAATAACGAAAGCTGGTGCGATGGACGTATTCGCCACCGCCCTGCCGGCGCTTGGCCAGGCATGGGCCCTGATTCTGCAACCCGTAGTCCTGGGTTACCTCGTACTCGGCGTGGTGATGGGTCTGGCCGTCGGCGTGTTTCCCGGCCTCGGCGGCATCGCGGGGCTTTCGTTGCTGCTGCCCTTCATGTTCGGCATGGACCCGGTGATGGGCCTGGCGCTCATGGTGGGGATGGTGGCCGTCGTGCCGACCTCGGACACCTTCGCATCCGTCCTGATGGGCATTCCCGGATCCTCCGCGTCACAGGCCACCGTCCTCGACGGCTTCCCCCTCGCCAAGAAGGGCCAGGCGGCCCGGGCGTTGTCGGCGGCCTTTACCTCGTCCCTGTTCGGCGGCCTTCTGGGTGCGGCCTTCCTGACGGTCTTCATCGTCATCGCGCGGCCGCTGGTGCTGGCCTTCGGTCTGCCGGAAATGCTGATGATCTCGGTCCTCGGGCTGTCGATGGTGTCCGTTCTGGCGGGCCGCGTCGCGCTCAAGGGGATGGCCGCGGCGGGCCTCGGCATGCTGATCGGCACCATCGGCGAGGCGGATGCCGGAGGTTCGCTGCGCATGGCCACCTACGATATCCCCTATCTGACCGACGGTCTGATGCTGGTGATCGTGGGTCTCGGCGTCTTTGCGGTGCCGGAAATCGTGAGCCTGCTGCGGCAGGACCGCGCCATCGCCAAGAACGCCAAGCTCGGCGCCGGGTGGGGTGAAGGCATCCGCGACTGGTTTGCCAACAAGTGGCTGTCGCTGCGCTGCTCGCTGATCGGAGTCGTGATCGGCGTGATCCCGGGTCTGGGTGGATCGGTCGTCGACTGGATCGCCTACGGCCACGCGGTCCAGACCACCAAGGACAAATCCAACTTCGGCAAGGGCGAGATCCGCGGCGTCGTCGGTCCGGAAAGCTCGAACAACGCGAAGGAAGGCGGCGGTCTCGTCCCGACCCTGCTGTTCGGCATCCCCGGATCGGGCTCGATGGCGATCTTCATCGGGGCGATCGCGTTGCTGGGATCCGGCGATATCGAGGTCGGCCCGTCCATGCTGCGCGACAATCTCGACATCACCTATTCCATCGTCTGGCTGCTGGCGCTGGCCAACGTGGTGGGCACGATCCTGTGCATCGCGGCCTCGGGTGGCATCGCCAGGTTGACGACCATCCGCTTCACCTACCTCGCGCCCTTCCTGTTCATGCTGATTTCCTTCGCGGCGTTTCAGTCGGGCCAGAATTTCGAGGATATCCTCGCGCTGTTCGCGATCGGTCTCATCGGCATCTTCCTGCGCCGCTTCGACTGGTCGCGGCCCGCTTTCCTGATCGGCTTCGTACTGTCCAACCCGGTCGAGCAATTCTCGAACCAGGCATTCCAGATCGCGTCCTTCCGCTTCCGCAGTTCGTTCGAGGAGGGCATGAACTACATCTTCTCGCCGATCGTCATCGTCCTGCTGATCATCACGGTGGTTTCGGTGGTGCTGGGGCTCCGGCAGGCCAAATCCATCATGGCCGAGGGCGACGTCCAGTCCGGCTCCAAGCGCGCTCCCATGATCTTCCTGCTGATCATCATGGCCTACGTCGTAGCCGCCCTGATCAACGCCAGCATGATCCCCAACTACAACATGACGGACAAGATCGTGCCCCTCGTCATCGGCGGCATCACCCTGGCGGCCCTGCTGATCCTTCTGGTCCAGATGATCCTGCGCCCGGAGACCGACGCCGTCTTTGCCGACAAGGAGGTGGCGGGCGAGGATGCGGATGCGCCCTACGGCCTCTGGGGGACGCTCGCATGGTTCGCAGGGCTGATCGTGGCGACGTATTTCCTGGGCTTCATCCTCGCGCTGCTGGGCTTCCTCGTGGCCTTCCTGCGGGTTCGCGCGCAGGCGTCGTGGCCCAAGACCCTGATCCTCACCGCGGCCGGCATCGCAATGATGTGCGTCATGGCCGGCGCGCTGAACCGCGATTTCCCGCCGGGTCTGCTTCAGGGCGTCACCGATCTTCCCTGGCCGCTCAACTGATCCAGAAGGGTGAAATGACATGACACAGACAGGCATTCCTTTCGTCTTCATGCGCGGCGGCACCTCGCGCGGGCCGTACTTCAACCGCGCGGACCTTCCGGAAGACCGCAAAACCCTGACCCAGGTGTTGCTGGCCGCGATCGGCTCCGGCCATCCGATCAACATCGACGGCATCGGCGGCGGCGTGGCGGTGACCACCAAGGTCGCCATGCTGTCCCCGTCGGATGACGACTGGGCCGACGTGGATTACTTCTTCGCGCAAGTCTCGGTCGAGGATCGGCTGGTCGATTTCAAACCGACCTGTGGCAACATCCTCTCGGGCGTCGGCCCGGCGGCGGTCGAGATGGGTCTGGTAACCCCCACGGGCGACGAGACGGAGGTCCGGATCCGCGCCGTGAACACCGGGGCCAAAGTCCTCGCCCGCCTTCAGACGCCGGGTGGCGCCATCCGCTACGACGGAGATGCGGCCATCGCGGGCGTGCCGGGCACGGCGGCCCCCATCGCGCTGAACTTCATGGGGGTGGTGGGCTCCTCGACCGGGTCGTTCCTGCCATCCGGCAACCTGCGCGACACTTTCGACGGCATCGAGGTCACCTGCATGGACGTGGCGATGCCCATGGCCATCGCCCGAGCCGCCGATTTCGGTCTGACCGGCTACGAGACCGTGCAGGAACTGGACGACAACCGTGACTTCTTTGCGAGAATGGAGAATGTCCGGCTCCAGGCCGGTGCCGCGATGGGCCTGGGGGACGTGTCGCAATCCGTGACACCGAAGTTCGGCCTGCTGGCCCCGGCGCGTGACGGCGGCACTGTCGCGGCGCGATACTTCATGCCCTGGACGACACATCCGTCGATGGCGGTCACCGGATCGCAATGCCTCGCCTCCTGCGCATTGACGCCGGGGACTGTTGCCGACGGTCTGCTGGAACGCCCGGTCACCAGCCCTGCGAATGTGGTGCTGGAGCATGCTTCGGGCACCATCGAGGTACTGGTGGATTTCGATATGACGGACGAGTTCGAACTGAACTCCGCCGGCCTCCTGCGGACCGCACGCAAGTTGGCGGACGGGCATCTCTATGTCCCCGCCTCGGTCTGGAAAGGGCACTGACATGCCGATGATGAACTTGCTCGTGGCGTTCAACGGCTCCGACGGATCGGTGTCGGCCCTCCGCTACGCGGCGGCGCTGGCAAACCGGTTCGGCGCGCATGTCACGGCCATGCTTGCCCATAGCGGTCACGAGGTGATCGACCGTCGCTCGCGCTGGATCCCGAAAGAGGCCCGGATCCTGCTCGACAACGCGAATTCCGGCATCCTGCGCGAGATCGAGGACCGGTTCGAGGCGGAGCGCAGCTCGCTGGGGCTCGCCAACGCCCTGCAGCTCAAGGAAGTCGCGGGCCGCGTCGACACCGTCCTGTCCGAGGCGGCACGTCACTACGACATTCTCATCGTCGGGACCCGTTCGGACATCGACGATGAACACGTCACGCTGCACCCCGACCGCATCGCGCTCTTGTCCGGACGTCCGGTGATCGTCGTGCCGGCGGGTTACGATGCCGGGGCCAAGCACAGTCATGCGGCGCTGGCATGGGACGGAGGCCGCGCAGCCGCCCGGGCATTGTCCGACAGCCTCCGCCTGCTGGAAGACGATGGCCGCGTCAGCGTGCTGACCGTCGGACCGCGCAACGCCTGGCCCATCGACGATTTGATGCAGCACCTGTCCCGCCACGGTGTCGAGGCGATCCACGAGAACTGGCCGAAGACGCACCCGGTGGCGGAGACGTTGCTGACCTGGTGCAAGCGGCACGACCCCTCGCTTCTGGCCCTCGGTGCCTACGAGCATTCGAAATTCCGCGAGGATTTTCTCGGCGGCACGACGATCGACATCCTGTCTCACACCACGATACCGGTTCTGTTGTCTCACTGAGGATCGCCGATGGTTCTGGCCGATCCCGGCCCGGGCAAGGTACCTTGCGAGACCGGATCCTGTCGTGCTTCACGTTTGATTTCGATGTGAAAGGCATATCCGATGGCCGCACTCGCCCGGACTTCTGCCGAGCGATGGATCGGTTCTGCAAAGGCGTGTGAAAGAGGAGGTTCAGTGTGGGACACGAAGTATCCACGATATTTGTCCGCAGGGACTTGCGGCCGGTCGACGGTCCGATCAGCGATGCGGTCTCAGGCCTGCCAGCCCCGCGTTTCAAGGCGCGCCCGCACAGGCAGACCCACGGCGACCGGGTCGCTGGGCGGTGAAGGTCCACATACTGGACGACTGGTTCGACACGCTTCGTGGCTTGCCGTGTTTCGACCTGCTGGCAGGGCATGCCGTCACCGTCTGGACCGATCATGAACCCGACCCCGCGGCTTTGGCCGCCCGGCTGGTGGATGCGGATTGTGTCGTGCTGTTCCGGGAGCGGACCCGCGTCACCCGTGATCTTCTACAGCGGCTTCCGAACCTGCGCCTGATCTCGCAACGCGGAGCCTGGCCGCATGTCGACGTGTCCGCCTGCACCGAGAGGGGCGTCCTGCTCTGTTCCGACAAGGGATCCGACGGTGCAAATTACGCGGCGGCCGAACTGACCTTCGCGCTTATCCTGTCCGCCATGCGTCAACTGCCCCGGCAGATGGCCAGCGCGAAGGCGGGGACCTGGCAGATGGGAGTGGGTCGGACGCTGCGCGGCCGGCGACTGGGCCTCTACGGCTACGGCCGGATCGGGCGCGTCGTTGCCGACTATGCGCGGGCCTTCGGCATGGAGGTAGTGTGGTGGTCCTCCGATGAGGGCCGCGCACGTGCGCGCGCCGACGGCGAGACCGTCGCGCCCAGCCGCGAGGCGTTCTTCACCGATTGCGACGTGGTCTCGTTGCACCTGCGGCTGACGTCGGACACGCGCGGTATCGTCACTTCGGACGATCTTGCGCTGATGGGTCCGAAATCCGTTCTGGTGAACACGTCCCGCGCGGGACTGATCGCGCCCGGCGCACTTCTGGAGGGTCTCCGTGCGGGCCGTCCCGGAATGGCCGCCATCGACGTATTCGAGACCGAGCCGCTGCACGATCCCGAAGATCCGCTGCTCGCCCACCCGAACCTGATCGCCACACCGCATATCGGCTTCGTCACCGAAGACGAGTTCGACAAGCAGTTCGCCGACATCTTTGCCCAGATCAACGCCTATGCCGAAGGCGCTCCCATCAACATGGTCAACCCTTCCGTCTACGGGCGATAAGGCCTGCCATCACCGGCGCGCCGACGATCACGATCACGATGCGCGTCAGGTGATGGGTAATGACGAAACCGAGATCCGCACCGGTCACGATGGCCAGAACGGTCATCTCGGCCTGTCCCCCCGGGGCGAATGCCAGAAAGGCGGGCACCGGATCGCCCAGACCGAGCGCCGTCACCAGTCCCGAAAACGCCGCCGCCAGCACGGCCAGCACAAGGACATAAGCCACGCCCGCGGCGACGACGCGGGTCAATTCGCGCCACGTCACCCCCAGAAAATGCACGCCGATGCCGCAGCCGATAAAGAACTGCGCCGCCAGGATCGCCTCGGCGGGCGGACGGAAATGCACGACACCTGCCAACGACAGAACCGCGGTGACGATCATCGGTCCAAGGATCGACGCGCCGAAGAGGCCCAACCGTTCGCCGCCTTTCCATCCGATCCAGGCGGCGCCGACCATGATCAGCAACTCGTGCCATGGCAGGTCGGTCACCGGATCGCCGATCGGATTGGTCAGGGCAGCACCGTAGAAATGGCCGAGGATGAAGGGCGCGAGCGTCACGATGATCAGAATACGTGTCGCATGGACCAGTGACAGCGCGCGCGGATCGCCGCCCGCCTCGGTGCCGAAGATCACCATATCCTGAAGGCCGCCGGGCATTGCCGCATAATAGGCCGTCGGTGCATCGAAGCCCCAGAACCTGCGGAAGAAGGGCACTCCGACGGCGGCGATCACGGCGATGAAGATCGGGATCAACGCCACCGAGAGCGCCATGCGCGGCAGGTTCGCCACGACCTCGGGGGTGATCGACGCGCCGACCGCGACGCCGAGAATGGTGCGCGCTCCGACCGAAACCTGTCCGAACCCCTTGAGCGGCAGATGCGCCAGAGCGCCCATCAGGCAAAATGCCATGGGACCGAAAAGGAAGGGCAATGGCAGATCGAGCGTCCAGAACAACGCGGTGCCACCCGCCGCAAGCACGAAGGTCAGGGCACGCCGCATGTGAGCCTCCGGAATACTTCTGCGCATGCCTGCCTCCTGCTGTTCTTGACATGTTGTGTACGGTTGTATCCAGTAGGATACAATAGTCGAGGCAAAAGTTGGACGACGATGGACGATGAACGCGCGCCGCAGGGCAACGCCGCTTACCTGCGCTTACTGACCGAATTGCGGGAAGGTCGGCTCAACCCCGGCGACCGCTTGCGCGAAACGGAGCTGGCGGAACGGCTCGGCGTGTCGCGTACGCCCGTGCGCGAAGCCATCCGGCAGCTCGAGGCCGATGGCATCGTCACGCATGTCCCTCGTCAGGGTGCCGCGATCCGCAGGCTCGATTATGCCGAAGTCATGGAGCTCTACGAAATGCGCACGGTGCTCGAAGGCACGGCCGCGCGACTGGCCGCGCGCGCGGCTTCGGAGATCGAGATCGAGGAGCTGTTCGACATGAACCGGCAGATGGCCGCGCTGGGAAGCGCGCCCGAAGCCTTCATCCTGAACCGTCAGTTCCATGCGGCATTGCTGGACGCGGCAAAGAACCGATTTCTGACCCGATCCATTCACGCGCTGCAAAAGGCGCTGATGATCCTTGGCCCCACCACGCTGACCGAACCGGATCGCGCAGAAAAGGCCGTAGAAGAACACTTCGGCGTCCTCGAAGCGATCAAGGCGCGAGACGGCTCCCTGGCGGAAGCGGCGATGCGCGCCCATATCGAGATCGCCCAGCGGGTGCGGGTGCGCGATCTGCGGGCGAGCAGTCAGAAGACGCTGAGTTACGATGGCGACCTGCTGTAATTCCTCCCGCCATCTGCACTGGCAATACTGCAGTCCAGATGGCGAACATGGCCACCGTCGCCACGGCACGTGGTGTTCTCGTCGCTTCTCCCGGTGGTGCAGTCGCCTGGGATCTTGAATGTCCGGCCCGGCCCTGCGCCGCAACCGGACACTTCGCAATGCCCCCCGCAAAGAAAAAGGGCCGACGAAGATCGTCGGCCCCGATCGGGTTCTTGCTTTTCGGCCCGGGTCAGTGGGCGCTGTCGCTGCTCCGCACGGCCGCGACAGCATCCGCATCCACGGCACCTGCCTCGTTGCCCCATGCGCCGCGCAGCCAGGTGGCAAGTTCCGCGACCTCGTCATCGCTCAGACGGTCCGCGTAGCCCTGCATGCGCAGCGTCATCGGACGCTTGGCGGTCGCGGGAAGCTCGACACCGTTGAGGATCACCGAAATCAGCGGCGACACTTCGGACCCGACCACGAGGCTGTTGTTCTGCAGCTCGGGGAAGATGCCCGGCGCGCCCTTGCCGGACGCAAAGTGGCAGCCAAGGCAGTTGTCCGAGTAGAGACGCGCGCCCAGCGGCATGTCCGGCTCCGCCGCGATCAGAAGCTCGCTGGTGGCAGTACCGGCATCATCCGCCTCGGCTTCGGGGGTCGCGATGGGGCCTGCGGCCGCCACGGTTTCCGGCAGGTCGAAATCGTCTCCGTTCAGGCCCTTGAGATAGGCCGCCATGGCGATGTTGTCACTGTCGGGCAGCTTCTGGAGGGAATGCTCGACCACCAGCGCCATCTCGCCGTTGGCCGCGGAATGGGCGTTGCGGCCGGTGGCCAGGTAATCGGCAAGCTCGACCACCGTCCAGTCCCTGATGCCCGCGTCGCTGCCGCGCAGCGCCGGAGCGTTCCAGCCATCGACGATACCGCCGGACAGGAAGCTCTCCGCGTCGGCCGTCACTCCGTCCTGCGCCATGAAGACGTCGCGGGGCGTGTGGCAGGCACCGCAATGGCCGAGGCTTTCCACGAGGTACTGGCCACGATCCTGCGCCTCGGATCCACCCGCCGGGGTGAAGCCCGGACCGTGGTTGAGCGCCAGCCAGTTCCAGGCGCGGATCCCCCAGCGCTGGTTGAACGGGAAGTCGAGGTCGGTTTCCTTGTTGGGCTCCGACACCGGCTCCACCTCGGTCATGAGGTGGTCGTAGAGGGCGCGCATGTCCTCTTCGGTCATCAGGCGGTAGTTCTCGTAGGGCATCGCCGGATAGAGATGCGTGCCGTTTGGGGTGACGCCGTCGATCATCGCCGCGCGGAAATCCTCGTACGACCAGTTGCCGATGCCGGTTTCGGCATCGGGCGTGATGTTGGTGGACCAGATGGTCCCCATCGGGCTGGCGATGGCGCGGCCGCCCGCAAGATCTTCGCCGTCGTCGGCGGTGTGGCAGGCGACGCAGTCACCGGCGTCGAGCACCAGTTCGCCGTGCCCCTCTTCCGCCTGCCAGTCGGCGGCGAGTTCGGTGGCGGGCTCGGTGCGCTGCACCGGCACGAAGATGAACGCCAGAAGGGCGATTACGCCCACGAGCACGAGGCCCGCGAGGATGCGGAGGAAAGTTTTCATCTGGGCGCTCCTCAGACCAGCGGACGGGGGTTGGACAGGTACTGGGTGCGGATCGCATCGACGGTATGATACGCAAGGCCGCCCACGAGGCCGGTCGGGTTGTACTGGATGTTCTGCACGAAGTTGCCTGCGCCCAGGACGAAGACATTGTGCTTGTCCCATGCCTGGCTGAAGCGGTTGACCGATCCTTCACGCGCATTCGTGGACATGATGTGCCCACCGGTATTGTGCGTGGTCTGATAGGGGCGCACGTCGTATTGCGCGCCGGGCGCCTTGAAGCCCGATTCCATGATGTCGGGGTTCATGGAGGCGGCCAGCGGCTCCATCTGCGACTTCATGTACTGGTTCATCCGCAGGTCGTTGTCCTGCCAGTTGAACGTCATCCGCATCAGCGGACGGCCATGGCGGTCCGTGTAGGTCGGATCGAGATCGAGGTGGTTGTTGGCATAGGACATGTGCGATCCGTGCGACCCGATCGACATGGAATGGCCGTACCACTTCTTGATGCCTTGCTTCCAGCCGGCACCCCAGGCCGGCGTATCGCTCGGCAACCGCATGGAGCGGATGGGCTGACCGTTGAAGGTGCCCGACCGCCAGTACGACCCGCCGATGAAGCCGAGCGCCCCGAAATCGTTCTGGTTGATCGCGAAATCGTCCAGCACGATGCCGTTGGCACCGTGGCCGACGAACGGGTTGAAGTGTTCGTCCTCGAAGAACAGGGAAACGCCGCCGTTCATCTGATAGGCATAGTTCTTGCCAAGGACGCCGTCGCCGGTGACCGGGTCGTAGACCGGGCCGCCGATGCCCGAGAGCAGCATCAGGTGCACGTTGTTGAGCTGATAGCTTGACAGGATGACGATATCCGCGGGCTGGAAGACTTCCTCCTGCGCTTCTTCGTCCCAGTAGGTGACGCCGGTGGCGGTCCTGCCGTCGGCAGCGGTTTCGATCTTCAGCACCTCGGAATTGGTGCGATACTCGAAATTCGGGTACTGCTTCAGCGCGCCGAGGATCGTCGTCTGCGGCGAGGATTTGGAATACTGGTAGCAGCCGTAACGCTCGCAGAATCCGCAGAAATTGCAGGGCCCCATCTGCATGCCGTAGGGGTTCGTGTACGAGGTCGACGCGATGCCCGCCGAGGCGGGGAACGGATGATAGCCCATGGCCGATGCCGCTTCGCCGAACTTCTGGCTGTCCCAGGTCGTCTTGTGCGGCGGCATCGGGAATTCCTCGGAACGCCAGCCCTCGAACGGGTTGCCGCCCTCCTGGATCTCGCCGTTCAGGTTGCCCGCCTTCCCGGAGATGCCAGCGACCTTCTCGAACCGGGTGAAGTACGGCTCGAGCTCGTCGTAGGACACCGGGTAGTCGCCGAGGTTCATGCCCTCGGGGATGATGTCCTCGCCCCAGTTCTCGATCACGTAGGAGCGCAGGCGCAGCTCTTCCGGCATGGGACGCCAGTTCAGGCCGTTCCAGTGCGTGCCCGCGCCGCCCACGCCATTGCCCGGCAGGAACGAGCCGAGCGACCGGTAGGGCAGCGCCGTCTCCTCGCCGTTACGGCGCACGGTCAGGGTCTGCTGCGACGGCTTCTGCATCATCTTGAGACGCACGCCGTATTTCAGCTCGTCGATCTGCTGGGGGTATTCGAAATTCGGAACGGTGCTCTGGTCATGGCCGCGCTCCAGCGCGACGATGTCGAGACCTTCCTGCGCCAGTTCGATGCCGGCAATGGAGCCGGTCCAGCCGAGACCGACGATGACGACATCTTTTTTCGGTGCGGTTCTTGCCATGGATCAGGCCCTCTCGCCCGAGATCGACACGGGGCCGAGCGGGTATTCGATGTTGTGACGTTCCGGCCATTCGCGAAAGGCGGCGCGCGCCCCGGGAAAGCCGATATAGACCCAGGACTGCATGCCCGCATTGCCGCCGTATTGCGGATCGGCGAAATAGCCTTCCTTGGTGTTGGACAGCAGCAGGCTCCAGAAATCACGCAGTTCCGAGGACAGCTGCACCTCGCCGCTGGCAAGCGATGTCAGCGCGGCATCCTGTTTGTCCGCGTCGAGCTCGGCAAAGCCGGCATCATGGTTGGACTGACACCATTCGTCGAAGACGGGGATGGCCTCGCGATAGACCTCGGCCGGCGTCAGCGGTGTCTGCCAGCCCCGGGCAAGCTCGGCGTCGGGATCGTAGGGGCCTTCCATGTACCAGTCGTCGGCACTGCCGTAGTCGCTGGCAAGCTGACGGTCGATGAAAACCGGCACGAGGGTTTCGAGGGCCCCCGGGCCATCGCCCTCGGAGGGGATCAGTCGCGCGGTCGCGGCGACGATGAAGGCCCATTCGGCCTCGTTCAGATATTCGGTCTGGTAGTCGTCGAGCGAGACCGGAGCCTCGGCCTGCGCCTCGGCCGAGGCGGCAATTCCGGTAAGGGCGAAGCCGGCGGCGGAACCCTTGAGGAAGTTGCGGCGGCTCGGATACCCGGGAAGATCGGTCATACGCAATGTCCTGCCTGCGAGGTCTGTCAATTGAGCACATCGGTGTACAAATGTGTAAGACCTGTGCGCTAAGCCCTCCCCCCCGGCGACGCAAGGCGCGAAGATCGAAAAGCGGCGCACATATGCGCTCGACGCATAACGGCCTGCCGTTGGGGTCATGTCTCCTCGTTTCGATGCGTCGCGCAGTAATCGGCTTTCCATGAGAAAATCCGGCGTCGTCAATGCCTTGCGACCGAACACCTGATCAGGGCGTTCCAACCGGCACCGGGCACATGGTCTGTCGACAGCGAAGGCACCCCTCCCGGATCTGTTCCCCCGGTCTGCCAGACCTGCCACAGCCGGACCCGTGCGATGCGCTTCCGGTTCGATCCCGAGATCGTCCAGGCGACGGCCCGGACCGGCAGGCAAGGTCCCCGACCGTAGCATGGCAACATCGCGATCCGGACCTTCCGGCCCTGGATATCCCGTTCGGGACGGTCGTCGCCCAGACCGGATCGATCCTTGCCGAACCCCGGCACCATGAGCCGACGCCTGAAGATTCTGGCGGTGAACACCCCTCTCACGGCTCGAAGCGGCTTGCTGTAGAAGGCTCGGATCAACACATGTCGGTTGCGGGCCGCCTGCGGGCGAAGGATCAGATGCAGGTCAATCCGCGTTCAGTTGAGAACTCGAGGGTAAGGATGCCGAAACCAACTTCACTGTCATACCCGGAGAGCCGCAGCGATCGGGAGGGCAGGAATGCGTCTTAATGCCCTGCCAACCATACGCGATCATACTTGAAGCTGCGGCCTCCATGCCGCTTATCTACCGCCACGTTCCTCACAACATCCCGTAGGTATCCGCCTTGCGATCCAACTCCGACGTTTCGAGCAACCTCAGCGCCGAGGCCCTCTCCGACGCGACCTTCGCACGGCTCTTCAGCCGCACCCAATCGGCAATCGTTCTGACCGATCCGAACCAGGACGAGAATCCGATCGTTGCCTGCAACGCGGCGTTCCTCGCCTTGACGGGATACTCCGAGCACGAGGTCCTGGGCAGGAATTGCCGGTTTCTCCAAGGCCCCGACACCGATCCCGCCAGGATTTCGGAGATCGGCCAGGTCGTCGCCGACGAGAAGCCGGGGCAGTTCGAGTTGCTGAACTACCGGAAGGACGGCACGCATTTCTGGAATGCCCTTCATATCGGGCCGATCTACGGAGAGGACGGGGCCGTCCAGTACTTCTTCGGGTCGCAATACGACATCACTCCGGTGGTCGACGCGCGCATCGCGCAGGTCCGGGAACACGAGACCCTCAGCAACGCGTTGCAGGCCGCCCGGGCCATCGGCACCTTCGACTGGGATGTCGCGAAGAACCATCTGGCCGTGAGCGAGGGGTTCGCGCAGGCCTTCGGCCTTGATCCGGCCGAGGCCGCGAAAGGATTGCCGGTCGAGGCCTTCTACGAAAATATAGACCGCGAGGATATCGGATCGCTCCGCGAGGCCGTGGACCGCGCAGTCCTGACCGGAGAGCCCTTCGAGCATGAATACGGCGTCCAGGGTTCGGACAAGCACAGATGGCTTCTGGGGCGGGGTCGATGTCTTCATGACAAGGCCGGCAATCCGACCCGGTTCTCCGGCATCGTGATCGACATCACCCGCCGGAAACAGGCGGAGGACGATCTGCGGAAGGAGCTTCGGCATTCCGAAATCCTGCGTCACGAGATCGATCACCGGATCAGGAACCTGTTCGCGGTCGTGCCTGCGATCATCAGCATGTCCGCCCGTGGGGCTCGGGACGCGCAGCACCTTGCCTCGCTCGTCGAACAGCGGGTCGGCGCCCTCGCCCGGTCCCACTCCCTGACGGTCGGTGCCTCGACTGCCCAGAACGGAGTGTCGCTCGGCCCCCTTTGCCGGGCGGTCCTTGCCCCGTATGTCGACGACGAGACCCGTTTCGACGTTGACGGGCCCGACATCTGGCTCCGCCAGAGCGAAGCGAGCGCGGTCTCGCTCATCGTGCATGAACTGGCGACCAACTCCGCCAAGCATGGGGCGCTTTCCGCCGAGGCCGGTACGGTTCGGATCGCCTGGACGAAGACGACGAGTCCTGAGGACGAAGGGGGTTCGGTCGTCGAACTGACATGGGTCGAGCGCGGGGGCCCGAGCGTATCGGCACCGCCGGAACGGAGTGGGTCGGGCACCAGATTGATAGATCAACTGGCAGCGAGCCTCGGGTGCCAGATCACCCGGTCCTGGGATGCCGAGGGTCTGACCGTCTCGCTTTCGGCACCTCTCGGGACTGAGTAAGCGCAGAGACGCGCCGAAGGTCGGGTGTGAAGCTACGCTTCCATTGCGACCGAACGAGCTTCTCGCCGATCTGCCGTGGGTCGAAGGCCCCCGTCAAGTTACAGCCCTGCCAGTCGGCTCCTCCATTGTCCGTGGGGGCATGGTTACCCCCCTTCCGCCCCCTTCCGTGCAGTGCACCGCGACCCGCGCGACGGGTACGCGCTCCGGGGGGGTGTGACCGAGCGCGGCCGGCCTTATTCTTCGGGCAACGCCGCCAGAAACGCGCGGACC